>NZ_JBFBIV010000033.1:0-95177 GCF_040702025.1 Streptomyces sp. NPDC088194
GGCACCTCCAACGTGCCGAGCGGAGCCGGGCTTTCGCGTTCCCGTGCGCGGGGTGGAGGAGGGCGAGCCGGGAGCGGCAGCGGGAGCGGGAGCCGGGGCCGGGCCGGGAGCGGGAGGGCCGCACCGCCGGATCGCGAAACTCGCGATACATCGCACTTGTCGGATGCTGACAGTCGCGATATATTCGTACCCGGATATACGGCGACGAGTGAGGAGGTGGGTACCGGTGGCGCGGCGCCGCAAGCTGACGAATCCGCTGGCCCTCGCGGTGATGGTGACCCTCGCCGAGCGCCCGATGCACCCGTACGAGATCGCGCGGCTGCTGCGTCAACGCGGCAAGGAAAACAGCATCAAGATCAACTTCGGTTCGCTCTACACCGTGGTGCAGAACCTCGAAAAGCACGGCTTGGTCGAGGTCGCGGGCGTGCAGCGGGACGGCAACCGCCCCGAGCGGACCGTCTACGGGCTCACCGACGACGGCCGGATCGAGATGCACGACTGGCTCGCCGACCTGGTCGCCGTGCCCGCGCAGGAGTACCCGCTCTTCGAGACCGCGCTCTCGCTGATGGGCGCCCTGCACCCGGACGAGGCGACCGACCTGCTCAGGGACCGGCTGCGCGCGCTGGAGGTCCAGGCGGCCGGGCTGCGCGGGGTGCTGGACGCGCTGGACGGCGAACTCCCGCGGATGTTCCTCATCGAGACCGACTACCAACTCCACATGGTGCGGGCGCAGATCGCCTGGCTGCGCGCGACATACCAGGAGTTCGCCGACGGCACCCTCGACGGGATCGGACAGTGGCGCAGCTGGCACGAGACCGGCGAAGTGCCGGACGAGTGGTCCCGTCTGGAGGAACGGATGGAGGGCTTCGACCCCGCCGAGGCGGCCGGGGCGGCCCAGGCGGCCGACCCGCCCGGGGAGCACGAGGAGAGCGGGTGACCCCGAACCCGACCTGACCTGACTCGACTTGGCTCTCTGACCCGACGCTCTGATCCGACCCACCCCCTGGCCCGCGGCGCTGTCCGCGGGTCGGAGCCGGCCACCCCGTCCGTACGGCACGACGGCACCGGGGGAGAGGACCCGCCGGCCACCCCTCGCGCACGATGGTGCGGGGCCCGGGGACAGGCCGGCCCGGGAGCAAGACCGGCGCCCGCTGCTGCAACAGCGGACGCCGGAACACCAACCACGACCGTCCCCAGAGCCTTCTGGGGGCACTCCGCGCATGAGCGGGTGCCAGGTGATCGAGGTGCGGCACACCCACGATAGCCCGGCTCCTCCCTCGGGAGCCGCTCATGCCTCCGCCGACCGGCGGCGCCCTCGCGCGCCCCGGGCACCCTTCCCACGGAGGAACCCTCATGAGCACGCATCCGCCCGCCGTGGCGGCCACCGACCTGGTCAAGACCTACCCGGGTGACGTCCGGGCCCTGGACGGCATGTCCGTCACCGTCGCGCCCGGCACCGTCTTCGGCCTGCTCGGCCCGAACGGCGCCGGAAAGTCCACCACCGTCCGGGTCCTGACCACCCTCGCCCGCCCCGACTCCGGCGCCGTCCTGGTCGCCGGGCACGACGCGCTGCGCCACCCGGAGCGGGTACGGCGCGCCATCGGCGTCGTCGCCCAGCGCTCCGGCGCCGACCCGGTCGCCACCGGCCGGGAGAACCTGCTGCTGCAAGGCCGGCTGTACGGGCTGCGCGGCGCCGCGCTGGCGCGGCGAGCCGACGAACTGCTGGACCGGTTCGACCTGGCCGGCGCCGGGCGCCGCAAGGTCAACACCTACTCCGGCGGTATGCAGCGCCGGCTCGATGTCGCGCTCGGCCTGGTGCACCGCCCCGAGGTGCTCTTCCTGGACGAGCCCACCACCGGGCTCGACCCGGAGGCGCGCACCGCGATGTGGGCCGAGATCGCCCGGCTGGCCGGCGACGACGGCCTGACCATCCTGCTCACCACCCACTACCTCGACGAGGCAGACCGGCTCGCCGAGCGGATCGCCATCGTGGACCGCGGCCGGGTCGTCGCCGAGGGCACCCCGGACGCCCTCAAGGGCGAACTGCGCGGCGACGCGGTCCATGTGGAGCTGCGCGACGCGCCCGGCCCGGTCGACGCCGGGCTGCTGCGGACCGCGCTCGACACCTTCGCCGGGGTGCGGGAGGTGGACGTCGACGGCCGCCGGATCAGTGCCCGCGCCGACGACGGGCCCGCCGCCGTACCGCACGTGCTGGCCGCGCTGGAGCGGCAGGGCGCGGCGGTCGCGGCCGTCACGGTCGCCCGGCCGTCGCTGGACGACGTGTATCTGCGGTACGCCGGGCGGCGGTTCGCCGAGGCCGGCGCCGACGCGGGCGCGGGCCCCGGCGGTACCGGAGCCCTCCCCGACGCCCGTACCACCGCCACGACTTCCGGAGACGCCCGATGAGCACCGCGACCCCGCACACCTCGGCGCCCGGCGGGTCTGCCGCCTCATCCGCCGCCTCCGCCGCGACCGACGCAGGAAGGGTCCGGCGCGGAGGTGAAGTCCTCGCCCAGACCTGGTACATGACGCAGCGTCAGATCGTCGCGATCGTGCGCCAGCCGGTCGTGGTCGTCATCACGCTGGTCCAACCCGTCATCTGGCTCTTCCTGTTCGGCTCGCTCTTCCGCAAGGTCGTCGAACTGCCGGGCTTCGGCGCCGGTTCCTACCTGGACTACCTCGTGCCCGGGGTGGTGGTGATGAGCGCGGTGTCCTCCAACATGTGGGCGGGCATGGGCATGTTGGAGGAGATCGAGCGCGGCACCCTCAACCGCTTCCTGATCACCCCGGTCAGCCGGGCCGCCCTGATGAACGCCGGCGTGGTCCAGCAGGGTCTGATCACCGCGCTCCAGTCGGTGGTGATCATCCTGCTCGGCAAGGCGGGCGGGGCGCACTACCCGGGCGGCGTCGGCGGGTTGGCGCTGCTCGTCGTGGCGTCCGTCCTGCTCGGCACGGTCTTCGGCGCGTTCTCCAACGCGCTGGGCATGCTGGTCAGGCAGCGCGAGAGCATCATCGGCATCAACACCTTCCTGCTGCTGCCGCTGACCTTCCTCTCCTCGGCCTTCATGGCCCCCGGTCTGATGCCCGCCTGGATGCGGCACGTCGCTGCCGTCAACCCCGTCAACTGGGCGCTGGTCGCCGGGCGTTCGGCCATGGCCGCGCACCCGGACGGTTCGCTGGTGCTCACCCGCGGCGGCGCCCTGGTCGCGCTCGCCCTGGCCGCGGTCTGGCTCTCCACCCGCACCCTGCGGTCGTACCAGAAGGCCGTCTGATCCTCCGGGGCCTCCGGGGCCTCCGGGGCATCCGGGGCATCCGGGACCGGGCGGGACCGGGTGGGACCGGGCGGGAGGCGGCACCCTTCGGCGGGTGCCGCCTCCCGTACGCCCTGCCGCTACGAGGCGGCCGGTGCGCCCTCCTGCTCGCGCTCGACCTCCGCGTTCCACTCCCGCTTGGAGGACTGCCAGCCGTCCTCGTCCTTGCCGCGGCGCCAGTAACCCGAGATGGACAGGTCCTCGCGCGGGATGCCGCGGTCCAGGCGCAGGTGGCGGCGCAGGTCGCGGACGAACGTGGCCTCGCCGTGCACGAAGACGTGCACGCGCCCGGCCGGGAAGTCGAGCGCGGTGACCGCTTCGACGAGCGCGGCGCCGACCTGGCCGGTGCCGCGGTGCAGCCACACCACCTCGGTGCCCGGGCCGACGTCGAACTTCTGCTCCTCCTCGGGCCCGGAGACCTCGATGAAGACCTTCGCGGTCGCGTCGGCCGGCAGCCGGTCGAGCGCGGCGCCGATCGCGGGCAGCGCGCTCTCGTCGCCGGCGAGCAGATGCCAGTCGGCGGCCGGGTCGGGGGTGTACCCGCCGCCCGGACCACTGAAGTACAGCACCTCGCCGGCCTGCGCCCGGGCCGCCCAGGGACCGGCGACGCCCTCGTCGCCGTGGACCACGAAGTCCACCGCCATCTCGCGGGTGCCCGGGTCGTAGGACCGGACGGTGTAGGTGCGGGTCCGGGGCCAGCGCTCCCGGGGCTGGTCGCGGCGGATCGCCTCGATGTCCAGCGGCTCGGGGAAGGTCTCGCCCTCGGCGGGGAAGAGCAGTTTGACGTAGTGGTCGGTGTACTCCCCGATGTCCAGGGTGGCGGCCGGGTCCACGGCCAGCACCACCCGGACCATGTGCGGGGTGATCCTCTCGCCGCGCAGTACGGTCGCGCGCTTCGGGGTGGGGGTCCTGCGTTGCGGTCGTTCCGCCATCGATGCGCCCGCTTCCTCGCGCTGTCTCGCGCGCTCGGCTGTCCGTGTGCCTCGTGCATGCCGTGCGCACGCTCCGGGCGGCCTCCGCGTTGCACGCCCGGGCCGCCAGGCACTTAGGTAAGCCTAACCGACGACCCTGTGCGGTCGGGTGGCGAACGGTGCCGGGGCGGCCCGGATTTCGTGCGGGGCGGGATTCACCTTCTCCTTGCTCACGCCGGCCCGGATCGATCCGGTTCCGACCCGCCGTCCGGTGCGCCGTCCGGTTGCCGGGCCGTGGCTGTGCGCCGTGGCTGCGCGGGGGTCAGCAGCGCGGCGAGCCGGTGGGTGTCGGCGAGGTAGCGCTCGTAGGGGAAGCCGGCCTGGATGAGGGCGGTGCGGAGTTCCTCCTCCAGGGGCTTGCCCTCGGCCAGGAAGGTGTCCTGGCCGTTCGGGGTGAGGGCGACCAGGCGCCGGCGCCGGTGGGCTGGGTCGACGGTGATGGTCACGTACCCCCGCTCCTCCAGCGGGCGCAGGGCGCGGCTGATGGCGGGGTCGGACAGGGCCAGGGCCTCGGCGAGCTGGTGCTGGGTGGCGGGTTGGATCTCCTCAAGGGTGCCCAGCAGCCGCAGTTGGCTGTGGGAGAGGTGCTGGTTCGGGCCGGAGCGGCGCCGGGCCGCCTCGCCCATCAGCATGACCACGCGGTACAGGAGCTCTGCCAGTCCTTCGTCCATGCGTCCACTCTACCTGACTGTTGCGTCGTTAATATTAACCATGCAACACTCAAGTCATGGACAACCTCCCGTACGCCGTTCAGACCACGTTTCCGCTCCTCTTCATGCTGGTGCCCGCGCTCGGGGCGCTGCTGAGCTGCCGTCGCCGCGGCCCGGACCGGCCGGCGGCGGAGATCTGGCAGCGCTGGTGGGCCGTCGGCGCACTCGGCATCGGCAGCGTGTGGATCACGATCTCGTTCCTGGCGGTCCCGAAGGGCATGGCCGACACCATCGGCTTCGCCCACTCGCCGTTCCAGTTCGAGATCGCCTTCGCCAACCTCGGCCTCGCCGTACTGGGCTTCCGCGCCGCCTCCGCGTCGCCCCGCGAGCGCCTCACCAGCGGGCTGGCGGCCGCGGCGTTTCTCTGGGGAGCCACGATCGGCCACGTCTACCAGTGGTTCGCCAACGGCGACCACGCCGCCGGAAACACGGGCGGCATCCTCGCCAACGACATCCTCATTCCCGCCGTCATGATCGCCCTGGCCGCCCGGGACGTCCGCCGAGCCGGCTCGGGCCGCGGCCGCACCGCCCGCCCGGCCGCCTGACCACGGCGCCGGCAGCCGGGTCGCCGGACCGGCCATGGTCGTCAAGCCGATCGAGTCCGCCCGGGCCCGACGGCGGGCCGTGGTCGCACCCCGTCCCGTCGCGCTGGTTCGCGCCGGAGCCCGCTTCGAACGAGGCCGCCTCGTCGAACGCCCCGAAGAACCCGCGGCATGACAGCCCCGCCGACCGCGGGTCTCCTGCCCGCAGGCTACCGATCCGGATTCACGCGTATCGGTCGAAAAGCGCCTGGAGGTATCCCTCCAGCCGCCTGGTCAGCACGGTGGGGGTCAGATCGGTACGCCCCACCTCGCGCCAGGGGACGGCGACCTTCTCGGCGTCCGGAGCGAAGGCCAACGCGTCCAGCAGACGCCAGTAGAGATGAGCGGCGCGGTCTTCGGCCGGCGTCCCGCCCGCCGCAAGGTAATGGTCGGCGAAGCGCATGCCCGCGGGAACCCCGTGCAGCAGGGCCAGGGCCGTCGAGCAGTGGGCCACGTCCAGGTCGGCCGGCCCCCAGGAGGTCTCCACCCAGTCGACGACGCCGCTGATCCGCAGACCGTCGCCGCCGCCGCCGACGCCGTCGCCCGTGAAGAGGACATTGCCGGGGTGGAAGTCCCGGTGCAGGAAGCAGGCCCGGTACTCCGGGGGCTCGCGGCGGATCACGTCCACGGCCCGTCGCCACAGCTCAGGCCGCTCGGTGTCTTCGGGTGGGCTCACCCGCTCGGGAGAGGTCCACGCCTGATAGGTGCGAGGCCGGGCCTCCGCGGTCACCGGCAGCCGGTGGACGCGCAGCAATTGACGGGCCAGCAGTTCGGCACGCCGATAGGCCCCTTCATCGCCCAGGCGCACGGTCCCGGGCAGCAGGGACATCAGCAAGGAGGGGTGGTCGCAGTACTGCGCCGTCGCGTCCACCGCCACGAGCGAGGCCGCGGGCACGTCCGAGTCGCCGAGCAGGCGCAGCACGGCTGCCTCCCGGGTCAGCAGGCCCTCCGCGTGCCGAACGAAGAAGGGCTTGGCAAAGGACCGCAGGACCAGCGAGCGTCGACCGCCCGGCCCGCGGATGTCCAGACGGCGTATCTCCGACGTCCAGCCGCCACGCAACCGCACGACTTCCTCGATGCGCTCCGCCTCGCCCAGCCCCTTCTCCACCCAGGCGCGCGTCGCACCCCAGCCCTGACCCTCAAGATTGGTACCGATGTGTTCGGCCCCCTCGCCCGCAACCATGAAGGCAGGCTACCTACCTCACCAACGGACGCACCCGACAAGCACTTGTCTCGGCTCCAGTGCGCGGAGTTGTGTGGGCCCCGCTTCGGGCCTGAAGGGCCTGAAGGGCCTCAAGAGCATCAAGGGCCTCAAGTGCCTGAGGACGTTGGTGGATTGCTCGGGTTGAAGATGTGCTCGTCTCGGGCTTGCGGCCAGTCGTCGACGCCGCCAGGATCGGCTGCATGATCAAGGGCGTGATGTTCGACTTCTCCGGGACCCTCTTCCGGATCGAATCTGCCGCGCAGTGGCTGCGCGCGGTGACAACGAAGGCCGGTCTGGACGTGTCCGAGGGTGAACTCGACGCGTGCGTCGGCCGGTTGGAAGAGTTCGGGGCTCAACCCGGAGGGGTTCCTCCGCGCACGGTGCCGCCCCGTCTGGAGGCACTGTGGCGGGAGCGCGATCTGACCGCCGAACGACACCGGGCTGCCTTCACGGCCCTTGCCCGGGAATCGGATCTGCCCGCCGCCGACCTGGCCGAGGCCCTGTACGAACGTTCCCAAGTGTCCGGGGCGTGGCTGCCTTACCCCGACACCGAGGAAACCCTCCGCGCCCTGCGCGGGCGAGGCATCCCGGTCGCTGTCGTCAGCAACATCGGCTGGGACATGCGCCCTGTCTTCCGCGACCACGGTGTCGATGACCTCGTGGACGCCTACTTCCTCTCCTTCGAGTGCGGGGTGAAGAAGCCCGATCCCCGGATCTTCCAGATGGCGTGTGACAAGCTCGGCGTGGCGCCCGGCGATGCGCTCATGGTGGGAGACGAGCCTGTCGCGGACACCGGCGCTGCCACGCTGGGGTGCCGGGTCCACCTGGTCGATCCGTTGCCCGTCGACCAGCGTCCCGGTGCGCTGGCCGAGGTGCTCCAGCTGCTCTGACGTGCCCGATCGTGGCTCTCGGCGGGATGTTGCGGGCCCGGCGACCGAACACCGTCCAGTCCTCGGGCTCGATACCGCGCAAACGTGCCCGCTTACCGGTCCGGAACGAAGTCATCCGATGTCCGATCACGCCACAAGCGGCGATGCGCAGGCCCTCCTGACCCGGGCGTGGACTGTCGCGGCGTACCGGTGGAGCCGGATCGGCTTGGTACGGCAGTGGAGCCCCGAAACGCCGGCGTGCTGGCGCCCAAAGGAAGTGCTGACAAACACTCGTGTCGCTGCCCTGCGGCACGCTGATCGGCGTGAACACCGAGGTGCTGACAGACGACTGGCAGCGGTTCTCGCCGTCGGCGCCGCACCCTCAGTGGGGCCTGCTTGGCGGAAGGTCGGTGTCGTCCAAGGCGGTGCGAGCAGCCGACGTGAAGCTGCTGAGGCGCTCGGAGACCATGGTCACCTCGACGGCGTGACGCTCGACGAAGTTGACGTTGCGATCCGGGGCGCCCGAGGAGTCGCGCCAGGCGAGAAGAGTCGTATGCATCGAGTGGAGGCCCAGGTGGACGCTGTGGGCCGCCTGCTCCACCGACTCGGGCCCCTCGACCGCGAGGCCGGCCCAAGTCGCCTGCACCAGAGTCAACTGATCTTGCCCGATCCTGAGTTGCCGATCGGCTTCCGCCATATCCGGGGCATCGCCGACCAGCGCTCGTGCGGCCATCTTCAGAGCAGTGCGCGCCTCGTTGGCCGGGGCCAGGAAGGCGCTGTACGCCTCTCGCCGCAGTTGCCTGCGCCAGTGCGAGTGCTCGACCTTGGCTTGCCCCTCCAGCTGCCGCCGCGTCGCCCCACTGGAGATCGCCGACGCCGCGACCGTCCCGACGACACCTACCGTCGCACCCAGTAACGCAGCAAGTCCCTGGTCCATGCGGGGCATTATTCACCCCGGCGAACACGCACGGTCACAGGTAGGGGGCGGTGGCGCGGAGACGGACGCGGGTGCGGCCGGTCGCACCCGCGCAGCCGGGCCCACGCGTTCGCCCCACCCACTCGGCCCGGCCCGGGTATTCGCCAACTCCCCTCTCCGCTTCACCTCTTGAACCCTGCGCGGCCCCTTGACGGCCGAAGCCCAACCTCGCTTCCATACAGGGTGGCGCGGCTTGGGAGCGCTCCCACAGCTCACCGCTCCTCCGTCGCGCCCTCCCCCCACCGAGAGGAATCACCACCGTGGTCCCCTACCCGGGCTCCCCGAGCCCCGAGACCTCCCCGAGCCCCACGAGAACGCGCGTGACGCCCGCCCGGCTGCGAGCCGTGCTCGCCGGCCTCGTCGCGGCCGCGCTGATGGCGCTGTTCGCGGTGGCCGGCCAGCCGTCCGCGACGGCCGCCGCCGACCCCGCCGCGGCCGGCGGGCGCGCCACGACCGCCGACGCCGGCACCGGCTACTGGCACACCAGCGGCCGGCAGATCCTCGACGCGAACGACCAGCCGGTCCGGATCGCGGGCGTCAACTGGTTCGGCTTCGAGACCGACAACCATGTGGCGCACGGCCTTTGGGCGCGCGACTACAAGAGCATGATCGACCAGATGAAGTCGCTCGGCTACAACACCATCCGGCTGCCGTACAGCGATGACATCTTCAAGCCGGGCACGATGCCGGACAGCATCAACTTCTACAACATGAACGCCGACCTCCAGGGCCTGGACTCGCTCCAGGTGATGGACAAGATCATCGACTACGCCGGGTCGATCGGCCTGCGGGTGATCCTGGACCGGCACCGTCCGGACGCGAGCGGGCAGTCCGCGCTCTGGTACACCGCGTCGGTCCCGGAGAGCACCTGGATCACCGACCTCAAGGCGCTCGCCACCCGCTACCAGGGCAACCCGGCGGTGATCGGCATCGACCTCCACAACGAGCCGCACGATCCGGCCTGTTGGGGCTGCGGTGACACCAGTATCGACTGGCGGCTGGCCGCCGAGCGCGCGGGCGACGCGGTCCTCGGCGTCAACCCGGACCTGCTGATCTTCGTCGAGGGCATCCAGACCTACAACGGCACCTCGGGGTGGTGGGGCGGCAACCTGATGGGCGCCGGCCAGTACCCGGTCGAACTCGACGTGCCGAACCGGGTGGTGTACTCCGCGCACGACTACGCCACCAGCGTCGCGCAGCAGAGCTGGTTCGACGACCCGACCTTCCCGGCCAACATGCCCGGGATCTGGTCGAAGTACTGGGGCTACCTCTTCGAGCAGAACATCGCCCCGGTGTGGGTCGGCGAGTTCGGCACCACGCTCCAGTCGACCACCGACCAGCAGTGGCTCAAGGCGCTGGTGACGTACCTGCGTCCGACGTCCACGTACGGCGGGGACAGCTTCAACTGGACCTTCTGGTCGTGGAATCCGGACTCCGGTGACACCGGCGGCATCCTGGAGGGCGACTGGCAGACCGTGGACACGGTCAAGGACGGGTATCTCGCGAGCATCAAGGCACCCGCATTCGACGGCGGCGGTACGTCCGGCGGCGGGTCGTCGGGCACGTCGTCGGGTACCTCCTCGGGCACGTCTTCGGGTACGTCGAGCGGCACCAGCGCGGGGACGTCGTCGGGCACCTCCTCGGGCACCTCGTCCGGCACGTCCGCGGGCTCGACCGGCGGGGCCGGGAGCGGCGGGTGTACCGCCGCCCTGCACGTGGACAACCAGTGGGACGCCGGCTTCACCGCGACCGTGACCGTCACCGCGGGTGCGGCGGCGGTGAACGGGTGGACGGTGAAGTGGAGTTGGCCCGGTGGCCAGCAGGAGACCAGCGGCTGGGGCGCGGACCTCGCGCAGTCCGGCAGCGCCGTGACGGCGACGAACCTGTCGTACAACGGCGCGTTGCCGGCGGCGGGTTCGACCACGTTCGGCCTGCAGGGCAGCGCCACCGGCGCGTTCACGGTGCCCGCGCTCAGCTGCACCGCCTCGTGACGGGCGCGGGCAGCCGCTGAGCTTGATCCGTACGGTGGTTCACACGGCGCCGAGCGTCGGGAGCCGGCGGACGGGCCGGCCGGTCCTCGGATCGGCCGGCCCGGGTGTGTGCCGTCAGGGGCCGCGGGTCAGGCGGACGCTGGGGGAGAGGACCACCGGCCGAACCACTGTGCGGCGCCCCACTCCTCGAACCGTTGCACTTCGACGAACCCCAGCTTCACCGCGAGGCGCATCGAGCGGTCGTTGGCGGTCTGGGTGACGAGCGTCACCGGTTCGCCGGGAAGCGCGGATGAGAACCAGTCGAGTGCCGCCGCGCACGCTTCGGCGGCGTACCCGTGCCCCCACGCCCGCGGCAGGAAGAGGTAGCCGAGTTCGGCCTCGCCGTCATCCGGGCGGACCTGGCTGCGATGGTCCGCGTCACGGTGGTTGAGTTCGATGATGCCGATCATCGCTCCATCGAGGTCGACCACGAAGAGCCCGGGGCGCCGCCTCGGCACCTCGGGCACCGCGCGCTCGAGTTCCTCGCGAGGCCGGGCGCCACCGGTGTAGGTGCCCACCTCCGGTGAGGAGAACAACTCCACGATCGCCGGACGGTCCCGGGCCTCGGGTTCGCGGAGCACGAGCCGCTCGGTCCTGATCGGGGCGGGCGGCCAGACATCTGGTCCTAGCTCGGTCATGGCGGGGAACATAGCGCAGGCGCCGTGACGAGGCCGATTCGAGGTAGCGGCTCGCGGAGTCCGAGCCGGTGCCGGGCACGGCTCGGGGGCGTTTCATCGGGGGCGTTTCAACAGTCTCCCGCGGCTTGGTGCAGCGGCCGCTTGTAGTAGCGCCAGGGGAACCAGCCCGCGCCGACCGGCACCCACCCCTCGGCCTCCATGCGCCGGCGCCGGGCGGCGGCCGCGATCGTGACCCGACAGTGCTCCCAGCGGCGGTCGGATGCCTCGACCTCGTGGTACAGGGCTCCGTAGCCGACCAACTGCCAACCGTCCGCGCCGGCTTGGGCGAGCGCCGCCATTTCGTTGAACGCGGTCAGCGGGGTCAGCACGCGTCGCTCCGGACCGTCGGGGCCCTGGGCGCCGGGGCCCTGGGTGCCGGGGCCGGCGGAGACGGCGTCGGCTGCCTTGCCGGCGAACCTCTGCTGGGCGGCCTGCCGGCTCACGCCCAGCACCCGGCCCACGGTGTCCCAACTGTGGCCCGCGGCCCGGGCGCCCTGGACCGCCTCGCGCAGCAGCCGGTTCGTCTCCTCGGCGCCGATCCGGGTGGCGTCCACCAGGCGCAGGAAGCCCGTCGCGTCGTCTTCCAGGGACTCGGCCAGCCCTTCGGGGGCCCGCAGGACGGCCTCCGCGACTCCCTCACGGACCCGAGCGGCCTCCTGGGCGTCGAGCAGTTCCTCGCTGTTCATCGCTGTCCGCCTTCGTGGGTGTCGTGCCGCGGCGGTCCGCGGCGGTCCGAGGCCGCCCGGCGCCCGTCGGCGGGAAGCGGCAGGGCCGGCGCCGTGTCAAGGAGACCTTGACGCGCCCACGTTGTCAAGGTTTCCTTGACATCTGGTGGGGCGGGGCCTCTTGGGGGCTTCGCGGAGCTGTGCGGGGATCAGCGCCCTGGGATCGCTGCCGGGTCAGCCCTTGCCGGCGTAGCTCCAGAGCTGCGAGGAGGACGAGGCGTTACAGGCGGTCACCTTCGCCTCGGTGTCCAGATTCATGCACTGCCAGGAGCTGGTGTTCTCCAGGGTGCTGCCGGCGGACTTCGCGCTGCCGATCCGCCAGTACTGGCCGGTCGAACCGCACGGCGCCGCGCTCACCCAGTTGTCCGACAGGAAGCCGGTGAGGCAGTAGCCGTTGCCCTTGTTGATCACCTCGAACGTGCCGCTCGAAGCGGGCTTGAAGGTCCACTCGTAGTAAGGGCTGTTCTCCGGGGAGCAGGTACCGGTCTGCGCGAACATGCTTCCGTTGCCGGTGCTGGTGTCCAGCTCCAGGCAGCGGCCGTTGGACGCGTTCTTGATGCGGTAGGTCCCGGCGGAGCCGATCTTCGTCGTGCCCCCGCCCCCTCCGCTTCCCCCGCTCGACCCGCCGGAGGACGATCCCCCCGACGAGGACGACCCGCCCCCGGACGTGCCCCCGCTTCCCCCGCTGGTGCCGCTGCCGCCGCTGTGCGAGCCGCCGGTTCCGCCCGCCGACCCCGTTCCCGACTTCTTCGCGCCCGCGCCCGACGTCGCGCCCGACTTCGCGCCCGCGCCGGAGGAGTGCCCCGAGGCCGACGCGGACGCCGACGTCGAGTGGCCGGGGCGCGCCGAGGACGACGGCCCGCCGCGGTCGGCGGACGACGACACGGACGGCCCCGACGAGGGAGCGGCGGACGGCTTCCCGTCGGTGTGCGAGAACGCGTACGGCAGGAGGGTGACGGCGGAGACCCCGCCCGCCGCCAGGACGACCGGGATGATCAGGACGAGCTTGCGGGAGCGCCGCTTGGGCGTTTCGGGCGGGCGTACGCGCTTCTCGGGGTCGCCGCCGGCTTCCGGAGGGCCGGCGGGTGGCTGCTCCGCCGACGTGCCTTCCTGCCCGGTCGCCGCGGCCCCCGCGATCGCCGCGGCCGGCGCGGCAGGAGGCGCCGGTTTCAAGTCCACCGTGGCGGAGGTGAGTTCATCAAGTGCCGGCACGGCGGCGGCGAACGCGGCGCGGCGCTCCAGTTGTTCGGCGACCGCGGCCGGCCAGTCGGCGGCGGCGGGAGCGGCGCCTTCCGCGACGCGGTCGAGCAGGTCCGCCGCGGTGGGCCGGGCGGCGGGGGACTTGTCGAGGCACGCGGCGACCAGGTCGGCGAGTTCGCGGTCCAGGCCGCGCAGCGCGGACAGGTCCGGCTCGGTGTGCACGATGCGGTAGAGCACTTCGAGGCCGGAGCCCGGGCCGAAGGGCGAGGCGCCGGTCGCCGCGAAGAAGAGCAGGCTGCCGAGCGCGAACACGTCGGCGGCCGCGGTCAACGGGCGTACGGCTTGGGCCTGTTCGGGTGCCATGTACTCGGGAGTGCCGAGCACCATCCCGGTCTTGGTCAGCCGGCTCTGGTCGGCGGCCCGCGCGATGCCGAAGTCGATGAGGGCGAGCCCGTCGAGCGTCAGCATCACGTTGGACGGCTTGACGTCCCGGTGCAGCATGTCCAGGGCGTGCAACGCCTTGAGCCGGGCGGCCAGTTCGCGCAGCAGGTACCACAGCGCCGCCCGGGGCAGCGGTCCGCCGTGCAGGTGTACCGCCTCGGTGAGGGTGACCCCGGGGATGTACTCGGTGGCGAACCACGGCGGGTTCGCGGTGCGGTCGGTGGCCAGCAGCGGGACGCTGACGCCCGCGGGAAGCCTGGCCAGGTTGTCGAGTTCGTGCTTGAAGTGGCGCAGGAAGTCCGGGTCCTGGGCCAGCACCGGATGGACCCGCTTGACCGCGGTGTAGCGGTCCTCCGTGACCGCGAGGTACACCCGGCCCATCCCGCCGACGCCGAGCAGCCCGACCACCGGGAACGGTCCGATCCGGCGCGGGTCCTCCGAGGTCAGCGGTGTCGCGCCGCTCCCGTCGAGGTCGAAGCTCCGGCCCTCGTCCTGCCCCCCGTGCGCAACCATGCCGGCACCGTATCCGAGATCTGTCGGCGCCGGCCATCGTGAACCAGCAGTCCCACAGGGCTTGTTACGACCCTTCCACAAAGTCCGTAGGCGGTCACGGGCGCGCGGTCCGGAGCGGCGCGCTTTCCCCCCGTTCCGGATGCGCGCACCCCCTAGGCATACCGACTGGTCGGTACTACCCTCACCGCAACCTCGGCCGTGGTCCCGCGGCACGTGTGCCCGGGGTCCAGCACTCCAGGAGGAGCCGTATGTCCGCCACCCCGACCTCGTTCGAAGCCGACAGACCCGGCCCCGGCGCACCCGGCGCCGGACCCCGCGGCGCACTCACCCGGCTCTACCGGCGCGACCTGGTCGGCTACCCGCCCACCGCGCGCCGGATCGGCTGCCTGGCGATCGTGGTGCTCACCACGATCGTGCTCTACTACATGCTCTACGTGCAGTACGCCGTGGCGACGTCGATCATCACGCACTTCGGGATGACGTACCGCTACTTCGTGTGGGTGTCGGTGATCGGCAACGCGGTCGGCGCGTTCGCGTCGCTGCTGGCCGGGCTCGCCGACCGGTGGGGCCGGGCGAACATGGTGGTCTACGGGCTGCTGGTCGCGTCGGGGCTGGTCTTCTTCGGGCTGCCGCACGCGGGCGGCAAGGCCACCTACCTGGTGCTCTTCGCGCTGGTCAGCTTTGTCGAGGGCATCGTGCTGGTGGCCACGCCCGCGCTGATCAGGGACTTCTCGCCGCAGCTCGGGCGGGCCACGGCGATGGGGTACTGGACGATGGGGCCGGTGATCGGCAGCCTCGTGGTCACCATGGTCACCAGCCACACGCTGGACAGCGCGAGCTGGCAGGACGAGCTGCGCTACTCGGGGATCGCGGGCTTCGCGGTGTTCGTGGTCGCGCTCGTGGCGCTGCGCGAGCTGGCGCCGGCGGTCCGCGACCAGATCATGGTCAGCCTGCGGGACCGGGCGCTGGTCGAGGCGCGCGCCAAGGGCATCGAGCCCGCCGCGTCCCGGCGCGGCGAGTGGCGCGGGATGCTGCGGCTGGACGTGGCGGGCTCGGCACTGGCCATCGCGCTGTTCCTGCTGCTGTACTACGCGGCCGTCGGCAACTTCGTGGTCTACTTCGCGACCACCTTCGGCTACAGCGAGCAGCGCGCCAACGCCCTCGCCAACTGGTACTGGGCGGCGAACGCGATCGCCCTGGTCGCGGTCGGGCTGCTCTCGGACCGGCTGAAGGTCCGCAAGCCGTTCATGGTGGTCGGCGCGGTCGGATCGATCGCGGTCACCGCGGTGTTCGCCTCCCGGGCCACCCATCAGAGCACCGGCTACTACACCTTCGCCTGGCTCTTCATCGGCATCGGGGTCTTCAGCGGCATCGCCTACGGGCCGTGGATGGCGGGCTTCACCGAGACCGTGGAGAAGCGCAACCCGGCGGCGACCGCGACCGGACTGGCGGTGTGGGGCTGGACGGTACGGATCGTGGTCGCCGTGTCGGCCGCGTTCATCCCGGTGCTGGTCACCTCGGTCACGCCGCTGGTCGACCACGGCGCGCAGGTCACCGCGGCCTCGCAGGCGGCAGGGCCCGCGCTGGCGATCGTCAAGCAGCACCCGCAACTGTTCGCGGAACTCGGCAAGTACCCGCCCGGCAAGGCCCCGGCGGCCCTGACCGCGCAGGCCGTTCAGCAGGTCGGGCCGGACGGCCTGGCCGTGGTGGCGAAGGCGCAGCCGCAGCTCGCGGTGCTCGACTCCTATGGTGCGAAGGTGCAGAAGGCGTCCGCGGACGGGCCCGGGCAGTGGCGTGACTGGTGGTGGATCTGCGTCGGTGGCCAGGTGCTGTTCGTGCCGTTCGTGTTCGTGATGGCCGGGCGGTGGAGCCCGAAGCGGGCCCGCGAGGACGCCGAGGCGCACGAGCGGGCGGTGGAACGGGAGCTGGCGGCACTGTCGGCCGAGCGCGATTGAGCCGAGCGCGATTGAGCCGAGCGGGATTGAGCCGAGCGGGAGTGAACGTCCCGGCCGCGGCGGGCCCTTGGGTCCGCCGCGGCCGGGCGGACACGGTCGGTGACCCGTCGGTCACGTATCGGTCGTGTATGGGCTCCCTTGCGTAGCTGACCCCTTGTGCGCGGATCGCCCGCGTACGGTCGGGGGTGCGACGGGATCGGCAAAGTCCGACATTCGGCCGGGGGCCGGGGACTACAGTTCACGATCATGACCGAACGCCCGTTTGAAGCACTCGGGTTGAGTGCCCACGCGGACCGGGCCTATCCGCTGCTGGTGGCGACCAGGGGAGTGGCGGTCGCCGAACTGGCCCGGCAGGCGGGGCTGTCCGAGGAGGCCGCGCGGGCCGCATGCGTGGAACTGGCCGCACGCGGCCTGGCCCGGCTGGGCCTGGACGACCGCTGGTACCCGCTGCCGCCGCATGAGGGGCTGCTCCCGCTGCTGTCCCGCGTACAGGAGCAACTGGTGCGCGGCCGGGCGCTGTTCGACCGGCTCGCGGTGGAGTACCAGCGGGTGCACGAGGGCCACCGGGCCGAGGAGGTGGTCCAGGCCGTAGCGGGCGCCGAGGCGGTACGGGTCCGGCTGGACGCCGTACTGCGGCAGGCCCGGGGGGAGTTGCTGGTCTTCGCACCCGGGGGCACGGAGGTGGTGGAGCCGGAGTTGCCCGGGGGGCGGGGCGATCCGGGTGATCCCGGTGATCCGGATGAGCTGGGCACGTCGGGTGGGCCGGGTGAGCTGGGCGCTGCGGGTGGCCCTGGCGCGTCGGGCGGCCCGGACCGGGCGGACGGGCAGGCGGGCTCGGCGGATTTCGCCACAGCGGGCGGGCCGGCCGGGTTCCTCCAGGCCATCGGATCGGGGGTGTCCACGGTCCGCCGCCGGGTTGTCGTCGAGCGCGCCGCGGTGCAGAAGGAGCCCGACGGCGTGGACAGCGCCCTCGACGTCCTGCCACCGGGCGCGGACGTCCGCGTGGTCGACCGGCTGCCGATCCGGATGTGCGTCGCGGACCGCTCGGTGGCCCTCGTCCTGCTCGGCGCCGACACCCTGCCGCCCGAACCGGTCATGCTGGTGATCGGTGCGAGCGGCCTGCTCGACGCCCTGGTGATGCTCTTCGAGAGCGTCTGGTCCGGCGGGGTGCCGCTGGCCCGCCCCGGCACGGGCGACAGCACCCTCCAGCAGCGCATCCTCGCGATGCTCGTGATGGGCAGCACCGACGCCGCCATGGCCCGCTCGCTCGGCGTCGCGATCCGCACCGTCCAGCGCCGGATCGCGGCGATGCAGCGTACGGCGGGTGTCGACAACCGCATCCAGCTCGTCTGGCACGCGGCCCGCAACGGCTGGCTGGACTGACCGGAACGGCCGCCGGGTCCGGGTCGGGGGGCCGGGTCCGGGCGTACGCGACCTCGCGGCCGGAACTCGACTGCGACGTCCTGGCCGCCCACCGGGGCGACGCGCGGATCGTGGCCCGCACGACCGCGCCCGGCGGCGAGGCGGAGAGCGGGCTCGCCCTGCTCGCGGGGGTGGACACGCGGGAACCGGGCTGATCCGAGGGCGGGTGCACCGCCGGTCGGCGGCCTGCGTCAAGAGGCGTGTGGTGTGGGTGCGGTGGCGATCCGCTGCGGGTGTGGTGAGGGTGCCGTGTGGGCGCGGTGAGCCGGGTGGCGTAAACGTGACGGTCCGATGCGTGGCAACGATGTCAGGTATCCGTCAATGCGTAAAGGATTCCCATGGGGTCGGTGATGCACAGGTATACGCCAGCGGTTCGATCGGGCCGCAGCCGGCGAACACCCGGCATCAGGTCACGCCCAAGGGAGACCCACCTTGCGCATACCCTTCCTCAGACGCGGCGTGGTCGCCGCGCTCACGACTGCCGCGCTCGCCGCGCTGGGGCTGCAAGTGCCCCTGGCGGCAACGGCATCGGCCGCGCCCGCGGCCACCAAGTCCCATACCAGCGCGGTGCGTGCGTGCGGCACCCCCAAGCCCGGCCAGTTCTCCTGCTTCGCGCTGCGGCGTACCGACGTGCCCGCCAAGAAGGGGGTCCAGCCGCACGCCGCCACCCCGGCCGGCTTCGGCGCCGGCGACCTGCAGAGCGCGTACGCGCTTCCCGCGGACGGCGGTGCGGGCCAGACCGTCGCCATCGTCGACGCGTACGACGACCCGAACGCGGCGGCCGACCTGGCCGTCTACCGCGACCAGTTCGGGCTGCCCGCGTGCACCGTGGACAGCGGCTGCTTCACCAAGGTGAGCCAGCGCGGCGGCACCGACGACCTGCCCTCGCCCGACCCCGACTGGTCCGGCGAGATCTCCCTCGACATCGACATGGTCTCCGCGGCCGCCCCGAACGCCCACATCCTGCTGGTCGAGGCGGACACGGCGAACTTCGAGGACCTCGGCGCCGCGGTGGACGAGGCGGTCGCGCTCGGCGCGAAGTACGTCTCCAACTCCTACGGCACCGGCTACGACTCCACCCCCGGCAGCGGCGAGGACCCCTCCGAGGCGACCTCGATGGACCCGTACTACAACCACCCGGGCGTGGCGGTCGTGGCCTCCTCCGGTGACGGCGCCTACGGGGTGAGCTACCCGGCCGCCTCGCAGTACGTCACCTCCGTCGGCGGCACCGCGCTCACCAAGGACGCCGGCACCAGCCGCGGTTGGTCCGAGTCGGTGTGGAACAACGCCTACGGCGGCCCCGGTTCCGGCTGCTCGCTCTACGAGCCCAAGCCGGCCTTCCAGACCGACACCGCCTGCGACAACCGCACGGTCGCCGACGTCTCCGCGGTCGCCGACCCCGAGACCGGCGTCTCGGTCTACCAGACCTACGGTGGCGGCGGCTGGTCGGTGTACGGCGGCACCAGCGCGTCGTCCCCGATCATCGCGGGCGTCTACGCGTCGGCCGGCACCCCCGGCGACGGCACGTACCCGAACGCGTACCCCTACGCCCAGGCCGGCGCGCTCAACGACGTGACCACCGGCAACAACGGCAGCTGCACCCCGGCCGCCCTGTGCACCGCCGGTCCCGGCTACGACGGCCCGACCGGGCTCGGCACGCCCAACGGCCTGGCCGCGTTCCGCAGCGGCCCGCACGGCGTGATCACCGGCAAGGTCACCGACCACGCCACCGGCGACCCGATCTCCGGCGCGACCGTCAAGGCCGGTGACCACAGCGCCACTTCGGGCGCCGACGGCAGCTACAAGCTGGACATCCCGCCGGGCGCCTACGACCTGACCGCCTCCGCGTACGGCTACGCGGACGGCTCGGCCACCGGCGTGCAGCTCGACGACGGGGCCACCGTCACCGAGTCGTTCGCGCTGGACTCGGTGCCGCAGCAGACCGTCTCCGGCAAGGTCACCGACGGCTCCGGCCACGGCTGGCCGCTGTACGCGAAGATCACCGCGGCCGGCGTGCCCGGCGGTCCGGTCTTCACCGACCCGACCACCGGCGACTTCTCCCTGAAGCTGCCCCAGGGCAGCTCGTACACGCTGCACGTGACCGCGGACTACCCCGGCTACCAGGCCGTGGACAAGACGGTCACCGTGGGCACCGCCGACCAGACCGCCAACGTCTCGGTGCCGGTCGACCCGGCCTCCACCGACGCTCCCGGCTACTCGGTCTCGCTGAGCGGACCGACCGAGCCGTTCACCTCCACCACCGGCCCGCCGGACGGCTGGACCGTCTCCAACGCCGATGGCAGCAACGGCGGTTGGACCTTCGACGACCCGGGCTCCCGCGGCAACCTCACCGGCGGCGACGGCGGCTTCGCCATCGTCGACAGCGACCACATCGGGCAGGGCGCGAGCCAGGACACCTCGCTGGTGTCGCCGTCCTTCGACCTCAGTTCCGCCACCGGCCCGCTGCTGAGCTTCGACACCGACTACAAGTCGTACACCGGCTCCGTCGCCGACGTCGACGTCTCCACCGACGGCGGCAGCACCTGGTCCACGGTGTGGAACAAGACCACCACGGCCGTGAACGGCCACGTCGAGGTGCCGCTGACCGACTACGCGGGCAAGAGCGACGTCAAGGTGCGCTTCCACTACACCGGCGACTGGGCCTACTGGTGGGAGCTGGACAACGTCTTCGTCGGCCAGCGCAGTTACAACCCGGTGGCCGGCGGCATCGTGGTCGGCAACGTCACCGACGCCAACACCGGTGACGGCGTCAACGGCGCCACCGTCACCAGCGGCGACGCGCCCGACGACCACACCACCACCGTGGCCACGCCGGACGACCCCAACGTGGGCGACGGCTTCTACTGGCTCTTCTCGCACAAGACCGGCAAGCACCCGCTGACGGCGGCGGCCTCGCACTACACCTCCGCCACCGCCACCTCCAACGTGCCGTCCGACGGCGTCGTGGACACCGATCTCACCCTCAAGGCCGGGCAGTTGAGCGTGACGCCGGCCTCGATCGACAAGACCGTCGCCTGGGGCAAGAGCGCCACGCAGAAGGTCACCGTGAAGAACACCGGCACCGCGCCGGCCACCGTCACGGTGGGCGAGAACCCCGGCGGGGTCACGGTGCAGGCCAAGGGCGCGCCGCTCAACCTCGTCAAGGGCGACTACTCGCCGCTGGCCCTCGCCAAGCACGGCAGTGCCGGCGCCAAGCCCGGTGCGGGCAAGGCGGGTTCGGGCAAGGCCGGTGCCACGCCCCAGGCCGCGACCGCGGCGCAGGGCGCGGCCGGTGACGCCTGGCAGACCGTCCCCGACCTGCCGGTCGCGACCGGTGACAACACGGTCGACACCTGGCAGGGCACCGTCTACTCGGCGTTCGGCTTCACCGGCGCCACCGACACCAGCGACCTGTACGCGTACAGCGCGGACACCGGCGCGTGGACGAAGCTGGCCTCGGCCGCCGACACCCGCGAGTCGCCCGCGCACGGGATCATCGACGGCAAGCTCTACGCCGCCGGTGGCTGGGGCCCCGACGGCTCGCCCGACGCCAAGCTGGAGATCTACGACATCGCCGGCAACACCTGGTCGACGGGTGCGAACTCGCCCAAGCCGTACGCCGGTTCGGGCACGGCCGTACTCGACGGCAAGCTGTACTCGGTCGGTGGCTGCACCGCCACCGCCTGCGGCACCACCGACGTGACCGTGTACGACCCGGCCAGCGACTCCTGGTCGACGGCCGCGGCCTACCCGGAGTCGGTGGCGTGGGAGTCCTGCGGCGCGGTCGCGGGCAAGCTCTACTGCGCGGGCGGCACCACCGACGCCGGCAGCATCACCCACGGCTACGTCTACGACCCCGCCGCGGACTCCTGGTCGCCGATCGCCGACCAGCCCACCGACGCGTGGGGTTCCGCGTACACCGCCGCGAACGGCCTGCTGCTGGTCGAGGGCGGCGCCGTCAACAACGCCGCCGCGCTGACCAACCAGACCTGGGCGTACGACCCGACCGCCAACTCCTGGAGCGCGCTGCCCAACGCGAACTCCTCGCTCTACCGGGGCGGCGGCTCGGCCGGCTTCTACGCCGTCGGCGGTCTGGTCGGCAGCACGCCGGACGGCAGCGCCGAGGTGCTGCCCGGCTACGACCAGGTCGGCTCCACCGACGTCACGTGGCTGTCGGAGAGCACGGACACGGTGACGGTGCAGCCCGGCAAGAGCGCGAGCTTCACGGTCACGCTCGCCGCGTCGGTGCCCGAGATCACCCAACCCGGCACCTACACCGCGTCGTTGAACCTCGCCAGCGACACGCCGTACCGGGTCGCCCCGGTCGGCGTCTCGTTCACCGTCAAGCCCCCGGCCACCTGGGGGAAGATCACCGGAGTCGTCTCCGCCTCCGGGGGCGCGCCGCTCGCCGGGGCGACGGTCCAGATCGACACCTGGGCCACGCACTACACCCTGAAGACGGCCACCGACGGGAGTTACGCGCTCTGGCTCGACACGCGTAACAACCCGCTCCAGCTCATCGTGGCGAAGGACGGCTACCAGCCGACCGTGGCCACGGTGAAGATCAAGAAGGGGGCCACCACGACGACGAACTTCGCGCTGCTGAAGGACTAGCCGCTGAAGGACTTGCGGCCTCCCGCGGCCCCCGTCGCCCGCCTTGCTGGTGGGCGACGGGGGCTCGCGCCGTTCCCCGGGGCAGCTGGGTCACCCGGGGAGACCGGTGACCCGCAGTGTCAGGTTCAATCGTCCTGAGGCGAGACCCGTTGCCGGATCTCCGGTGTGGGGGCGGACCTTGGGGACGCCGTGGTAGGCGTAGCGCGAGGCGCCGCCGAAGACGAAGAGGTCCCCGGACTCCAACTCGACGTCGGTGTAGGGCTTCGTGCGGGTGCGGGTGTTGCCGAAGCGGAAGACGCAGGTGTCGCCGATGCTGAGGGAGACCACGGGGGCGTCGGAGCGCTCGTCCTTGTCCTGGTGCATCCCCATCGTGGCGGCGCCGTCGTAGAAGTTGACCAGCGCCGTGTCGGGTGCGTACCCGGCGCCCGCCGCCGGGTCCTGGTAGGCGTCGGCCACCGCCGCACGTCCCAACTCCGCCAGCCAGGAGGGGAATGCGGCCACCCGGGCACCGTTCACGTCGGGCGCGGTGCGGGAGTAGGCATAAGGGCGCCAGTGCCAGCCGACGCAGACGGTCTGTACGGACATCACCCCGCCGCGCGGCAGGCGGGTGTGCCGCATCGGTACCGGCCCGCTCGCCCATTCCCGGCAGGCGGCGACCAGTTCGCGCTGACGGTCCGGGGCGAGCCAGCCGGGCACGTGGACCGCGCCCGGCGCCGGGCTGCTGCGTGGCCGTGGCAGCAACGCGGTCACGACGGGTCGTCCTCGCCGTGCGGGTGACGGTCCCTCAGGTGGGCCTGGGTGGTGGAGAGTTCGTCACGCAGCACGCGCGCCGCGAGATCGGGTTCGCCCGCGGCGATCGCCTCCACCAGCGCCGCGTGTGCGGCCTCTCCGTGCTCCTCGTCGTGGGTGCGCACGTCCATCAGGTCGAGCAGCGCCAGCATGTTCTCCCGCAGCACGGGCGCGAACTCGGCGAACAGGTCGGTGAGCACGGGGTTGTACGCGGCGGCGACCACGGCGGTGTGCAGCGCGATGTCCGCGTCGATGAAGGCCGCGCCCGGCCCACCGGCCGCCCCGCCGCCGCTTCCGTTTCCGCTGCCGTCCCCGTCCCCGCCGTCGCCGTCGCCGTCGCCGTCGTCCGTACGGTCCGTACGGTCCGTGCCGTCCGAGCCGTAGACGTCGTCGGCCGCCGCCGTCCGCACCGCGAGGGCCGTCCGCAGCGCCGCCACGTCCTCCGGTCTGCGCCGGACCGCCGCCAGCCGCGCGGCCTGGACCTCCAGCATCGCGCGCACCTCGTAGACGTCGGCCAGGGCGGCGCGCCGCAGCCGGGCCGGCCAGTCCTGGACCGGGCGGTCGGCGATGACGAAGACCCCCGCGCCCTGCCGGGTCCGCACCATCCCCGCGCCCGCCAGCGCCCGCAGCGCCTCGCGCACGGTGGAGCGGCCCACCCCCAGCAGGGTGGCGAGCGTGGTCTCACCGGGCAGCTTCGTGCCGACCGGCCACTGCCCGCCGGTGATCTGCTCCCGCAGCCGCTCCGCCGCCTGCTCGACCAGCGGGCTGGGCCGCAGCGAACCGAGCGCCATTGCCGTCTCCACCTCTCCGTCCACCCCTCGGGGCCCCGACTCTATCGGCTGGGATGACCACTCAGCTTGTCTGAGGACCTGAGATGTGGCTAAGGTATCCGCCATGACGCAGCGGAGCCTTCTTCTCGGCCGCCGCGGCGGGGCCTGAGGAGACCGGCACCCCGCCGCGGGGTTTCGTGCTGCCGGTCGACCAACCGGCGACCACGAACGGATCGGCCCCACCATGACCACGCACCCCGCACACCACCCGGCCGGCGGCGCCCGCCCGGGCGACCCGCACCCCGCCCAGCCACCGGCCGGCGCCGTACCCGCCGCCCGCCCCGACGCCTCCACCGGCAGCGCCCCCGGCGACGCCGCGGCGCCCGCGCTGCGCACCCCGGCCGGCCCGGTGCCCGCCGGAGCCCCCTGGTGGAACCCGCAGCGCGGCAGCGCGATGCCGTACCACCGCTACCGCCCCGCGCGGGAGCGCGTCGAGGTGCGGACCACCGGCGGACGGTACTGGCCCTCCCAGCGGATCGAGCACGCGCCGCTGTGGGTCCCGGTGGACCTGCGGGACGGCAACCAGGCGCTCGCCGAGCCGATGGACCCGGCCCGCAAGCGCCGGATGTTCGACGTCCAGGTCGCGATGGGCTTCAAGGAGATCGAGGTCGGCTACCCCTCGGCGAGCCGCGCCGACTTCGAATTCGTCCGCCACCTCGCCACCTCAGGCGCGGTACCCGACGACGTGACCGTGGTCGTGTTCACCGCGGCCCGGGCCGACCTGATCGAGCGGACCTTCGCCTCGATCGCCGGCCTGCCGCGCGCGGTGGTGCACCTGTACACCGCGACCGCGCCGGTCTGGCGCGAGGTCGTCATCGGCCGGGAACGGGCCGAACTGCGCGCGCTCATCGAGGAGTCGGCCACCTTGATGGCCCGGCTCGGGGACGGGCGGCCCGGCGTGCGCTTCCAGTTCTCGCCCGAGGTCTTCAACCTCACCGAGCCCGACTACGTCCTGGAGGTCTGCAACGGCCTGACCGCGCTGTGGGACGCCGCCCCGGACCGCCCGGTGATCCACAACCTCCCGGCCACCGTGGAGATCGCCACACCCAACATCTACGCAGACCAGATCGAGTACATGCACCGCCACCTCGACCGCAGGGACGCGGTGATCCTGTCGGTGCACCCGCACAACGACCGCGGCACCGGCGTGGCCTGCGCCGAACTCGCCCTGCTCGCCGGGGCGCAGCGCGTCGAGGGCTGCCTGTTCGGCAACGGCGAGCGCACCGGCAACGTGGACCTGGTCACCCTCGCGCTGAACCTGCACACCCAAGGCGTCGACCCCATGCTGGACTTCTCCGACATCGACGCGATCCGCGCCACCGTCGAGTACTGCAACCGCCTGCCGGTGCCCGGCCGCCACCCCTACGTCGGGGACCTGGTGCACACCGCCTTCTCCGGCACCCACCAGGACGCCATCAAGAAGGGCTTCGAGCACCACGCCCGCCGCGCCGCCGAGTTGGGCCTGCCGCCGGCCCAGGCGCCCTGGGACGTGCCCTACCTGCCGATCGACCCCGCCGACCTCGGGCGCGACTACGAAGCGGTGATCCGCGTCAACAGCCAGTCCGGCAAGGGCGGTATCGCCTACCTGCTCAAGGACCGGTACGGCCTGGACCTGCCGCCGGCCCTGCGCGCCGACTTCTCCCGGATCGTGCAGGCCGCCGCCGACGACAGCGGTGAGGAGGTCACCGCGAAGGCCCTGTGGGACCTCTTCCAGAGCGCCTACCTCATGCCCGCCGACCGCGGCCCGCTCACCCTGACCGGCTGGCACGCCGCCGAAGTCGCCCCGGGACGCCACGAGTTCACCGGCACCCTGGACGACGCCACTGCCGAGGACACGGCGGACCCGGCGAACCAGGCGGCCCCGGACCGCGGCCGTACGGTCACGGGCGCCGGCAACGGGCCGCTGTCCGCGCTCGCCGACGCGCTGGCGACCGCGGGCGTCCCCGTGCACATCGAGCACTACGCCGAACACGCCACCGGCCCCGGCCCCGACAGCGCGGCGGTCGCGTACGTCCGGATCAGGTCGGGCGAGGACACCTGGTGGGGCGCGGGACAGGACACCTCGGTGCTCACCGCCTCGGTCCGCTCGGTGCTCGCCGCCGTCAACCGGTCGCGCGGGAAAGCGTCCTGACCGTCGTCGACTCGACCTCCGACAAGGAGAAGTGACGCTGCGTCACGTCGTTCGGCCCCGCCGCGCACACCGCGTGGCGGGGCCGAACGTGCTGCCGGGAACGCGGACTTCGGGGTTCCTGGTGACGCGGATCGCGGTCGGCGGGAGCATGGCGCCATGCAGTACGTGGGATCGTCGAGCCGGCTGATGAGAATCGACACGCCTGTCGGCCTCCTGATGGGGTTGTACCTCCGTGACGCCGCCGGTCTGGAGCCGGTCGTGGCGGTCGAGGTGCCGGCCGTGGTGCCTGCCGTCGAGATCCGGGCGGACCTCGCTCCGCTCGCCGTACCGGCGGCGTCGGTGCAGTGGGCGCGCTGGTGGGACCAGGAGTTGGCGAGGCAGGACGGACCCGGGCGAGGTTTCCACCGGCCGGACCGTGGGTTCAAGGGCGCGGAACTCGGCGCGCTGGTGGACGCGTGCCATGACGACGCCGCACGGTGGAGCGCCGACCGGCACCACGAAGCCTCGCCGCTCAGGACACCCGGCAGCGAGAACGGCCTTGTGGCCGCGGTGGAGGCGGAGATCGGCCGCAGGGCCCGCCCGTTCGAGCTGACGATCACCGTGCTGCCGGTCGCGGGATCGGCCGGCTGGAGGGTGTCCGCCGGCCATGTCGTGGTCAGCCGCGCCTTCCGCGCGGACAAGGCGGCCTACCGCCAGTGGCTCAGACAGGTCATCCGCGAGTCGGCCTGAGCGCCGGGGCGCGCGCTGCTGCGCCCCTCGGGTGAGCGCCGGGGCGGTGACCCGGCGGCTCAGGTCGTGCCGCTCCCGGTGGGGCCGACCGGCGGCTCAGCCCAGTGCCGCGAGCAGGCGGGAGAGCGGGTTGGCCAGTCCCCAGCGCTCGGTGAGGGCCGCGAGAGCGGCCGGGTCCGCGGGCCGGGACGGAAGCGTGGCGTCGAACGCGGGAAGCGGAACGTCGGTGGCGACGCGCACCACCTTGGGGGCCACGTCGAGATACCCGGAGGCCGCGAGGATGTTCCGGCGGCGGGCCGGGGTGAGCTTGGAGAACGGCTCGTCGGCGGCGGAGCGGACACCGGCCAGGTCGCCGTAGAGGGTGACCAGTTCGGCCGCGGTCTTCTCGCCGATGCCCTTGACCCCCGGCAGTCCGTCGCTCGGGTCACCGCGCAGCGCGGCGAAGTCGGCGTACTGGTCCGCCCGGACCCCGTAGCGGGTCGCGATGGCCTCCGCGTCGATCACGTCGCAGTCGCCGACGCCCTTGCGCGGGTAGAGCACGCGCACCCCGCGGTCGTCGTCGACGAGCTGGAAGAGGTCGCGGTCGCCGGTGACGATGGCCACGGGCCCGGTGGAGGCGGTGGCGAGGGTGCCGATCACGTCGTCCGCCTCGTAGTCCGGCACGCCGACCCGGGCGATGCCGACCGCGTCGAGCACCGCCTCGATCACCGGGACCTGCGGGGAGAGCGTGTCGGGCACCTCCTCGCTGCCCGCCTCGGGGTCGGCGACGCGGTGCGCCTTGTAGGAGGGGATGAGGTCGACCCGCCACTGGGGCCGCCAGTCCGCGTCCATGCACGCCACCAGCGCGGTGGGGGAGTGGTCGGTGACGAGCCGCGCGATGAAGTCGATCAGGCCGCGCACCGCGTTGACCGGGGTGCCGTCGGGCGCCCGCACCGACTCCGGCACCCCGAAGTACGCGCGGAAGTAGAGGCTGGCGGTGTCGAGCAGCAGCAGCTCCCCGCCGGTGCGGTCGCCGCCGCCTGGCTTCTCGTTCGTCACGCGGCCAGCATCGCACGCCCCACCGACAGGCCGCCGTACCGTGGGGTGATGACCGAACAGGAGCCCGTCCGGCCGGCGGTACGGCGGGTGGTGTCCCTGGTGCCGTCGCTGACCGAGGCGGTCGCCGCGACCGCGCCCGGTCTGCTCGTCGGCGCCACCGACTGGTGCACCCATCCGGCCGACCTGGACGTGGTGCGGATCGGCGGCACCAAGAACCCCGACACGGCCGCGGTCGCCGCCCTCGCCCCCGACCTGGTGATCGCCAACGAGGAGGAGAACCGCGCGCCGGACCTGGCCGACCTGCGGGCGGCCGGGCTGCGGGTGCTGGTCACCGAGGTCCGCTCGCTGCCGCAGGCGTTCGCCGAGCTCCACCGGGTGCTGGTCGACGGCTGCGGTCTGCGCCGGCCCGGCTGGCTGGACGCCGCCGAGTCCGCGTGGCGCGACCTGCCGCCCGTGCGGACGGACGAGCAGGACGGCCCGCGGCCGGACGGGCACGACAACGTACGCGCGCCCGCGTCCCGCGACGTACCGGACGACGTGCCCGCCGACGGGCCGCAGCACGTACACCCCGGCGGGTCCGCTCCGGCGGCGGGGCTGCGGCTGCGCGCGGTCGTCCCGATCTGGCGGCGCCCCTGGATGGCGCTCGGCCGCGAGACCTTCGCCGGCGACCTGCTCGCCCGCCTCGGTATCGACCACGTCCTCGCCGGCCACGACGAGCGCTACCCGCGCTTCGACCCGGCCGGCCTGCCCGCCCCCGACCTCGTCGTGCTGCCCGACGAGCCCTACCGCTTCACCGCGGACGACGGCCCCGAGTCGTTCCCGGGGCTGCCCGCCGCGCTGGTCAGCGGACGGCACCTGACCTGGTACGGACCCTCGCTGGTGGAGGCGCCCGCGGTCCTCGGGGCGGCGCTGCGCGGCGCTCGGACGTACCCCGCGCCACCGGCCGGCGGCAGGCGCCCGCGGCGCACGCGCGGCCCCGGCGGCACCGGACCCGGGGCGTGACCGGGATGTGACCCCCGTCCTTACAGGATTCTCATGCTGGGGCCATAAGGTGACGCCGTGACGACGACGACCCCGCCCGGCTGGTACCCAGAGCCCGGGCACACAGGCAACGGCCCGGCCATGGAACGCTGGTGGGACGGGACCACGTGGACGGAGTACACCAGGACGGCGCCCGTGCCGACCGGTGCCCCCGCGAACGGGCAGCAGCCCTACGGCGGCCAGCCCTCGTACGCGCCGTACCCCTCGGGTGACGTCATAGGCTCGCCGGGCGGCGGCAACCGGCGCCCGCGCACCGTGGCGATCGCCATCGTGGTCGCGCTCGTCGTCATCGGCGGCATCGTCGCCGCGGTCGTCGCGGTGGGCAACAACGGCAGCGACAGCGCCGACAAGAAGAGCAGCCCGACGCCGAGCGCCACCCTGCCGCAGCGCACCGGCGGGCCGCAGGACCCGCAGTCGCAGAACCCGGACGACCCGAGCAACCCCGACGACCCCGGCGCCCCCTCCGACGGCGGCCCGGCCGTGGACCTCCTCGACGGCATCAGCCTGCCCGTCCTCGACGGCTGGACCGGCGGCACCTCCCAGGACGGCAGCGCCAGCGTCTCCACCGGCAGCTACGACTGCCCCAACGACACCACCGGCCAGCAGTCCTGCTCGCTCGGCGGCGCCTACTCGGAACCCGCGAAGTCGCTGAAGATCACCGCGACCACGGCCGAGGCCGCCGCCAAGCAGGACATCGCGGGCAACGCGTCCTCGTCCTACAACTCCGACACCTACGGCGCGACGACCTCGCACCAGCAGCTCCAGTCCAAGGCGGTCACCGTCGCCGGGCAGCAGGGCTACCTGGTCCGCTGGAAGATCAGCACCAAGTCGGGCACCGGCGGCTACGTCGAGTCGCTCGCGTTCCCGTCACCGAGCCACAGCAGCCAGATCGTCATCGTCCGCTTCGGCTTCGACATCACCGCCAAGGCGCCCGGTCAGGACGTCATCGACCAGATCACCCAGGGCATCAAGGCCGACAGCAGCGCCGGCTCCGGCGGGAGCACGGGCGGCACCGGCGTCTGACGGGCGGCACCGGCGTCTGACCGGCGGCCCGGGCGCCTGACAGCCCCGGCCGCCGCCGATCCGGCAACGAGGTGGCGGCTCCCCGACCGTTCGGGAGCCGCCACTCGCCGCTCACAGGAACGTTTTGCCCTCGCCCCGGTACGTCGGCACCTCCGCCACCACCCGGTCGCCCTCGATCAGCCGCAACCGGTCGAAGCGCTCGCACAGTTCGCCCGCCTTCGCGTGCCGGAACCACACCTTGTCGCCGATCAGCAGGTCGTCGGCGGCCGAGCCGAGCAGCGGGGTCTGCACCTCGCCCGGACCCTCCTGCGCGTCGTAGCGCAGCCCCTCCGGCAGGAACGGCACCGGCAGCCGGTCCGGGCCGGCCGCGCCCGAGGCCGGATAGCCGCCGCCGAGCACCGTGACCACGCCGACGCCGGGGCGGCGCACCACGGGCAGGCCGAACAGCGCGGCCGGGCGGCCCCGGAAGGACGTGTAGTTGTCGAACAGCCGCGGCACGTAGAGGCCGGAGCCGGCCGCGATCTCGGTGACCGCGTTCTCGGCCGCGGTGGACTGCACGCTGCCGGTGCCGCCGCCGTTGACGAACTCCAGGTCCGGCACGACCGCGCGGACCGCCCGCACCGCCTCCGCGCGCCGCGCCGCCAGTTCCCGGCGTGCCGCGGACTGCATCAGCCGGATCGCCAACGACCGTGCGGGGCGGCCCTTCAGCGTGTCACCGACCCCCGCGATGTGCCCTTCGTAGGCCATGATGCCGACCACCCGGAACCCCGGCCGGGCACCGATCGCGCGGGCCGTGTCGGCTATGCGCTCCGGCGAGTGCAGCGGCGAGCGCAGCGCGCCGATCCGCAACCGGCCGCCCAACTTCCGCAGACTGGTGTCGAGTTCGAGACAAACGCGGACCGTCTCGGTGCCGCCCGCACCGCGCGCCGCGTCGATCAGGTCGAGCTGCGCGAGGTCGTCGACCATCACCGTGACCGTACGGGCCAGCTTCGGGTCGGCGGTCAGCTCGGCGAAGCCGTCCCGGTCGGCGGACGGGTAGGCCAGCAGCACGTCGGTGAAACCGGTGCGGGCCAGCCACAGCGACTCGGCGAGGGTGAAGGACATGATGCCCTCGAAACCCTCACGGGCCAGGGCGCGTTCGAGCAGCGCGCGGCAGCGCACCGACTTCGAGGCGATCCTGATCGGCTTCCCGCCCGCCCGCCGGACCAGGTCCGCGGCGTTCGCGTCGAAGGCATCGAGATCGACGATCGCCAGCGGCGCGTCGAGGTGCGCGGTGGCCCGGTCGTACCGGACCCGGTCGGCAGTGCGGTGGGCCATGGACGCAGCCTGCCAGACACACCTACCGAGCGGTAGACCCCTCGGCTCCGCCCAGTGGCAACCGCACCCCGCGGCAACCCCGTAGAGTGACGCGCACATCGACGGGAACGGTCACGAGGGAGCGCCGGGTGAGCACCGGAGTGGACAACGGAAGCACCCCGCCTGCTTCCTTCCCCACCCTCCATCCCACCGCCGGCCGACCGCCGGCCGGGCCGCCCCCGCCGCCACCCGGCCCACCTGGCTCACCTGGCCCACCCGGCCCACCGGAACGGGAGCGCTCAACTCCCGTGCCCCCGCCGCCTTCCGTGCCGCCCCGGCCCGCCGCGCAACCGCTGCCGGCGGAGCAGCCGCACCAGGCGCCGCCGTCCGCGGTCCCGCCCTCGGCGTTTCCGCCCCCGCCGGCCGGACCACCGGCCACGGCGACCCCGCGCACCTCTCCCACGACGCCCCCGGCGCCGCCGTCCCGCCCCCCGGCGACCGCGGCGGCCCCCGTCATACCGCCGCCCCCGGCATCCCCGCCGCCCGCACCGGCCGTTCCCCCGGCGCCCGTTGAGCCGCCTGCCGCAGCCGCAGCCGCAGCCGAGTCCGTGCCGCCGCCGGCGCAGCCCGCGCCTGCGTACACGCACCCGGCCGTCCCCGCGCCGCCGGCCAGGGCCGCGTCCACCCGGAGCCGGCGGGTGCTCGCCGCCGCGTGCCTGGTGGTCGGGCTCGGCCTGGTCGGCGGGGCCGTCGCGGGCGCCGTGATCACGCACAGTCCGCACCCGCCCGCGCCGGTCGCGGACGGCAGCCCGCAGGCGTTCGCGCAGGCCCGCGACGTGTGGCGCAACACCCCGGTGGACAAGCTGTTCCCGCCCTCCGTCGACGGCAAGGACGGCGGGCCCGGCGGCGCCGACCGCTCCTGGACCCGGATCGGCGTGGCCGCGCCCGCGAGTTGCACCGGTGCCTTCGACCCGCTGCTCCAGCAGGTGCTGGCACCGGCCGGCTGCACACGCCTGCTGCGCGCCACGTACGTCGACAGCACCTCGACCACCGTCACCACGGTCGGCCTGCTCGTCGGCTCCGGCCAGGCCCCGGCGATGAACGCGCTCGCCAAGCGGTGGACCGACCAGCACCTCGGCGAGCGGATCGACCTGCTGCCGAAGCCCGTCGCGTTCCCCGGCACCCCCGCCGCCCGCTTCGGGGACCGCCAGCGCGGGAGTTGGGACGTCCAGGTCTCCGCCGACCTGCCGTTCGTCGTCTACGCCGTCAGCGGTTTCGCCGACGGCCGCACCGTCCCCCAGCCGCAGCCCGCGGACAAGGCCGACGCGCAAGGCGCCACCACCCCGCCCGCGCAGGCCGGACTCGGCTTCGACGCCACCGGGCTCGCCTCCGCCGTCGACGACCACCTGCAGACGGCCGTCGCCGCGCTGCGCCACCCGCCGACCACCGGCCCGGAGCACCACGGATGACCCCCGCCCAGCGCGCACGCGGCGCCGCGACTCCGGCCGCCACGACTCCGGTCGCCACCACGGCCGCCGCCACTCCCGCTCGTCGCCCGGCGCGCGCCACCAGCGCCGCCGTCCGCGCCCTCGCCGCGCTGGTGGCGGCCGGTGCGACGGTCGCGCTCGCCGCCGCTCCCGCCGCCGCCGACAGCGCACGCGCCTCCGACTGGGCGCTGTCCGCGCTGCACGCGCAAGCCGCGTGGCGGACCACCAAGGGCGCCGGCGTCACCGTGGCGGTGCTGGACACCGGAGTCGACCCGACCCACCCCGACCTCACCGGCCAGGTGCTCCAGGGCAAGGACGAGGTCGGGTTCGGCGCGAAACCCGGTGACAAGGCGTGGGCCAAGCACGGCACCGGGATGGCGGCGATCATCGCCGGACACGGCCACGGCCCGGGGAACGGCGACGGCGTGCTCGGCATCGCCCCGCAGGCCCGCATCCTGCCGGTCCGGGTGATCCTGGAGGACAAGGACCCGCAGCGGCAGAAGGCCAGGACCGACCGCGGCGACGCCCTGCCCGCCGGCATCCGCTGGGCCGTCGACCACGGCGCCGACGTCATCAACCTCTCGCTCGGCGACGACAGCGCCACCGCGGCGCCGGTCGCCGCCGAGGACGACGCGATCCGCTACGCGCTGGGCAAGGGCGTCGTGGTCGTCGCGTCCGCGGGCAACGGCGGCGACGCCGCCGACCGCTCGTCCTACCCCGCCGCCTATCCCGGGGTGATCGCCGTGGCGGCGGTCGACCGGCACGGCGAGCACGCCTCCTTCTCCACCCACCGGTGGTACGCGTCCGTCTCCGCGCCCGGCGTCGAGGTCGTCATCGCCGACCCCGACCGGACCTACTACAACGGATGGGGCACCAGCGCGGCCTCCGCGTACGCCTCGGGGGCCGCCGCGCTGATCCGCTCCGCGAACCCGAAGCTCAGCCCGGCGCAGGTCAAGCAGGTGCTGGAGGACACCACGCGGGACAAGCCCGCGGGCGGGCGGAACGACGAGGTCGGCACCGGGCTGATCGACCCCGCGGCCGCGCTCGCCGCGGCGAAGAAGCTCAAGCCGGCCCCGGTGCTGCCCACGCCCGCGGCCTACCCGCACGCGTACTTCGCGCCCGGCCCGACCGCCCCGCCCGCGGCGGCCTCCTCGTCCCAGCTCCTCGCCAACGGCGCGGCCACCGCCTTCGCCGCGGTCGGCGCCGCCCTCATCGCCGTGGCGGGCCTGCTCTACTTCCGGGTCCGCCGGCGGACCTGAGAGCGGGTTCGCACCGCGCGGCACGGCGGAAGGCGCGGGGCGTCGGTGGGCGGCCAGGGCCGTGGTGTGGCGGTGCCGGCGGCACCGCGCCGGGGCGCGCCCGGCCCGGCGGATAGGGTGCCTTCGTGGCGTTGAAGAATATTCCGGACTCCGGGTTCGCGGAGGACGACGGGTCGGCGGACGTGGCGCTGGCCGAAGCACTCGCGGCCTACGCGGCGGGGCGGGCCTCGGACGCGGACGTGGTGGCGGCGCTGCACGGGGCACGGCTGCTCGTCCCGGTCGTGGCGGTGCTCGGCGAGGCGGAGACCGGACCCGACGGGCTGACCCGGGAGAAGAGCAGTGACATGGCGGTGCCGACCATCCAGGCGCCGGACGGGCGGCGCGCGCTGCCCGCCTTCACCTCGACCCGGTCGCTGGCGAGCTGGCGCGCGGACGCCCGCCCGGTGGCCGTGCCGCTGCACCAGGCCCTCCAGGCGCTCGCCCACGAGCACGCGGACACGCTGCTGATCGACCTGGCCGGACCGGTGACGTACGAACTGACCGGTGCCGCGCTGCGCGCCGCCGCGGCCGGACCGGCCCGTACCGACCCGCTGACCGACCCCGAGGTGCGGTCCGCGCTGCGCGCCGCCGTCGCCGCGGAGCCGGGCATCGCCCGCGCCCACCTCACCCCCGGCGGCCCGGGCACCGACGGCACCTTGACCCTGGTGCTCGCCGACGGCGCCGACGTGACCGCCGCCGCGAACCGGCTGGCCGGGGCGCTGGCCGGCGACGAGACGCTGCGCGCCGCACTGGTCCAGGGCCTGGACCTGGCCCTCCTCCCGCCGACGGCGAGCCTCCCGGGAGAGCCGCTCTTCACCCGCTGAGCGCCTGCGGGCGCCGCCGCTCCGCCGCGCCCGCGTTCCCAGTCGGACCCGTCCGCAGCCCCGCGCCCACCGCCCTCGCGCCGGGGCCCGGCGCCGGTCAGCCGCGCACCGGCCCCGAACCGGGGCCCCGCGCCGATCACGCGTCCGTTGCCCACGCCGGACAGGCGCCGCATATGCCCCGAGATGTGTGATTCACCCGTTGTGCCGACAATGCAGAGGCAGGGACTGATCATTTCGAGGAGGCGCGATGGATCGGCCAACCTTCACCGCCGCGGACGTGATGAACTACCGCCCCACCGACACCCGCGCTGTCATCTGCGAATTCGTGGGCACGCTCGCGCTCGTCTTCTTCGCGGTCGGCGCCGCGGTGCTGTCCGGCTCGTACATCGGCACCCTCGGCATCGCGCTGGCCTTCGGTTTCGTGCTGCTGGCCATCGCCTACGCGATCGGGCCCATCTCCGGCAGCCACGTCAACCCGGCGGTCACGCTCGGCATGCTGCTGGCCGGTCGGATCGAGCTGCGCCGGGCGGTCGAGTACTGGGTCGCCCAGTTCGTCGGCGCGATCGTGGGCGCCGCGCTCCTGCTGCTGGTCGCCGAGCAGGTGCCCGGCTTCAGGCGGTACGGCGCGTTCGGCACCAACGGCTACGGCACGCGCTCGGCGGTCGGCATCAACATCTTCGGCGCGTTCGTCGCCGAGGTGATCCTGACCTTCCTGCTGGTCTTCGTGGTGCTCGCGGTGACGCACAAGATCGCCGTGGTCGGCTTCGACGGCCTGCCGATCGGTATCGCGCTGGCGGTGATCCACCTGGTCGGCATCCCGCTCACCGGTACCGGCGTCAACCCGGCCCGCAGCCTCGCCCCGGCGCTGTTCGCCGGCAGCCCCGCGCTCACCCAGGTGTGGCTCTTCCTGGTCGCCCCGCTGGTCGGCGCCGTGATCGCCGCGCTCGTGCACCAGACCACCCACCCGGCGATGGCCGCCGCGAAGGCCGCCCGCGCCGCCGCCGTCGAGGCGGAGAGCGCCGCCCGCACCCAGGAGGGCGGGGCGGCGTAGGAGGGCGGCGGTCAGCCGTAGACCGGTCCGGTGAACTTCTCGCCCGGGCCCTGGCCGGGCTCGTCGGGTACCACCGACGCCTCGCGGAAGGCGAGCTGGAGCGACTTCAGCCCGTCCCGCAGCGGGGCGGCGTGGAAGGAGCTGATCTCGGTGGCGCTGGCGCTGACCAGCCCGGCGAGCGCCTGGATGAGCTTGCGGGCCTCGTCGAGGTCCTTGTGCTGCTCGCCCTCCTCGGCCAGCCCCAGGTTCACCGCGGCGGCGCTCATCAGGTGGACCGCTACCGTGGTGATCACCTCCACCGCCGGGACGTCCGCGATGTCGCGGGTCAGGTCGTCGAAGTCGGGTGCCGCGGCGGGGGCCGAGGCGTCAGTGGGGGCCGGTGCGTCGCTCATGGCCGCCACGATATGCCCCGTCCGGCCGATTACTGCCTTGGGGTCCGCGCTGCTATGCTTGGTGAACGACCGGTCGGACATCATCGTGTCCGGCCACCAAGTGGAGGCTCCGATCTCCCACCTGTTCGGCCCGTCGGCCGACGGGTCCCCGGTCAGACGGCTTCGGTCGGCGTGTCGCGCGCCCGGCTCCCGCCGTCCGATGCGCCCCGCGGAATAACGCGGCGGTGCTCCCGGTTGTGAGGAGCCCGCCTGTGTGCCGTACGGGGCGTTTTTGACGTTCGGGACCGACGCACAGGGTAGTAGCAGAAGACGACCCAAAGCGCGGCTGTCGGCCAGTCAGTCGCGTCGTGCAACCGAGGAGGCCCCATCAGCGCCGAGCCCCGCATCAACGACCGGATTCGCGTTCCCGAGGTGCGACTTGTCGGTCCCAGTGGCGAGCAGGTAGGCATCGTGCCGCTTGCCAAGGCACTGGAGCTTGCGCAGGAGTACGACCTCGACCTGGTCGAGGTCGCGGCGAACGCCCGTCCGCCCGTGTGCAAGCTCATGGACTACGGGAAGTTCAAGTACGAGTCGGCCATGAAGGCCCGTGAGGCGCGCAAGAACCAGGCGCACACGGTCATCAAGGAGATGAAGCTCCGGCCGAAGATCGACCCGCACGACTATGACACCAAGAAGGGTCACGTCGTCCGGTTCCTCAAGCAGGGCGACAAGGTCAAGATCACGATCATGTTCCGTGGCCGTGAGCAGTCCCGCCCGGAGCTGGGCTACCGCCTGCTCCAGCGGCTCGCGGAGGACGTCCAGGACCTCGGGTTCATCGAGTCGAACCCGAAGCAGGACGGCCGCAACATGATCATGGTCCTCGGTCCGCACAAGAAGAAGACCGAGGCCATGGCCGAGGCCCGCGAGGCCCAGGCAGCCCGCAAGGCGGAGCGCCAGGGCGACGCCGGCCACGACGGTGACGACGGCGAGATCGCCGAGGCGGAGGAGCAGGTCGAGGCTCCGGCCGACGCCGGCTGACACCGCGGCTCGAGTAGTACCCCGCAAGCACCGCCCGCAGGAAGCGGGCGGCTTCGGGTGGTAATAGCAGGACTGACGCTCCCCGTACGCCCTTGACCGGGCGCCCGGGAGGGCCAGCGACGAGGAGACCACGGCGCCATGCCGAAGAACAAGACCCACAGTGGTGCGAGCAAGCGCTTCAAGATCACCGGTTCCGGCAAGGTGGTCCGTGAGCGCGCCGGCGTTCGCCACTACCTGGAGCACAAGCCGTCCAGCAAGACGCGCGCCCTGAGCGGCACCGTCGAGGTGGCCCCGGCCGACGCCAAGAAGATCAAGAAGCTTCTCGGCAAGTGACCAGCGCGCCCCCGAGCGGGGCGCGCGGTCCGATCCGGGACCCCCATCGCTTTCGGACCGCGTGACCAGGTACCGCGGTCCCCTAGAAGGAGTTATCAAGTGGCACGCGTCAAGCGGGCAGTCAACGCCCAGAAGAAGCGCCGGGCGATTCTTGAGCAGGCCAGCGGCTACCGCGGTCAGCGTTCGCGCCTGTACCGCAAGGCCAAGGAGCAGGTCACCCACTCCCTGGTCTACAACTACAACGACCGCAAGAAGCGCAAGGGCGACTTCCGCCAGCTCTGGATTCAGCGGATCAACGCCGCGGCCCGTGCGAACGGCATCACCTACAACCGCTTCATCCAGGGTCTGAAGGCCGCCAACGTCGAGGTGGACCGCAAGATCCTCGCGGAGCTGGCCGTCACCGACGCGCCCGCGTTCGCCGCGCTCGTCGAGGTCGCCCAGAAGGCGCTGCCCTCCGACGTCAACGCGCCGAAGGCCGCGTGACGCTGCGCTGGGCTCAGCCGGTGTGACGGTGCTTGACGGGGTGCCCCGGTTCCTCTGGGGTGCCCCGTTCTGTCGGTTCAGGGACCACTCACCGGTCGGCACCCGGCAGCGAACACGGCCCTCCACGTCGCAGGGCCGAACCCCCGCACGACGACCGCACGACGACCGCACCACGAAGAGAAAGCCAAGCCCGTGACCAGCCCACCCGCGGATCTGACCTCGTTGCGCTCGGCGCGGGTGACCGCCGCGCGGAAGCTGGCCAAGCGGTCGTTCCGGGCGAAGGAGCGCCGGTTCCTGGCGGAGGGCCCGCAGGCGGTACGCGAAGCCGTCGCACACCAGGGTGGCCCGGAAGGGCGGACGCTCGTCGAGCTGTACGTCACGCCGGAGGCGGAGGAGCGGCACGCCGAACTGGTCGCGGCCGCCCGCGCGGCAGGCGCGTCCCTGCTGCGAGCCACACCGCAGGTGATCGCGGAGATGTCGGACACCGTCACCCCGCAAGGGCTGATCGGGGTCTGCCGGTTCCTGGACACGCCGTTCGAGCAGGTGCTGGCCGCGCGGCCGCGGCTGGTCGCGGTCCTGGCGCACGTCCGCGACCCCGGCAACGCCGGCACGGTGCTGCGCTGCGCCGACGCGGCCGGCGCGGACGCCGTGGTGCTCACCGACGCCTCCGTGGACCTGTACAACCCCAAGGCGGTACGCGCCTCCGCCGGCAGCCTCTTCCACCTGCCGGTCGCGGTGGGCGTGCCGGTGGAGACCGCCGTCGCTCGCCTGCGGGCCCAGGGCGTCCGGGTGCTGGCCGCCGACGGCGCGGGGGAGCACGACCTGGACGCGGAACTCGACGAGGGCCGGATGCTCGGCCCGACCGCCTGGGTGTTCGGCAACGAGGCGTGGGGACTTCCCGAGGAGACCAGGGCGCTCACCGACGCGGTGGTGCGGGTGCCGATCCACGGCCGGGCCGAGAGCCTGAACCTCGCGACGGCCGCCGCGGTGTGCCTGTACGCCTCCGCCCGGGCGCAGCGCTCGCCCGCGGGGTGCCGCAGCGTCACTTGAAGCTAGTAGGGTGGCCGCCCGGGGGCCCTGAGAGGGGGGTGGCGGGGTTGGACGTAATGCCGCAGAACGGCATGCGCGGTGTGCCGGCGGGATGGGCCGCCGCCGTACCCGCGCCCGGTCAGGAGCCGCCCGCGGTACCTGCGGCCGGATCGGCCACCGACCCGTACCAGCTGGGCATCGACCCCGACGACCTGCCCGACGGCCTGGTGGTCGCCGACGAACACGGCCGGGTGATCTGCTTCAACGCCGCGGCCGCCCGGATCACCGCGCTGCGCCCCGCCGACGCGCTCGGCCGCCCGATGGAGCAGGCGCTCCCGCTGGAGGACCTGGACGGGCGCCGCTGGTGGCAGCTCACCGACCCGTACGGGGGACTCGCCATCCGTGTCGCGCAGCCCGAGCGGAACCTGCTGCTGCCCGGCGGACGCGAGGTGCTGGTCTCGGCGCGGTACGTCCGGCAGCGGCCGCGCGGGCCGGTGCGGCGGCTGGTGGTCACGCTGCGCGGCACCGAGGCGCGGCGCCGTACCGAGCGCTCGCACGCCGAGCTGATCGCGACCGTCGCCCACGAACTGCGCTCCCCGCTCACCTCGGTCAAGGGCTTCACCGCCACGCTGCTGGCGAAGTGGGAGCGGTTCACCGAGGACCAGAAGAAGCTGATGCTGGAGACCGTGGACGCCGACGCCAACCGGGTCACCCGGTTGATCGCCGAACTCCTCGACATCTCCCGGATCGACTCCGGCCGGCTGGAGGTGCGCCGCCAGCCGGTGGACATCGCCGCGGCCGTCCGGCACCACGTCGAGGCGCACGTCGCGGCCGGGCAGAGCGCCGAGCGGTTCGCGGTGCGGGTGCCCGGGCCGCTGCCGGCGCTGTGGGCCGACCCGGACAAGATCGACCAGATCCTCGGCAACCTGCTGGAAAACGCGGTGCGGCACGGCGACGGGACTGTCACCATCGAGGTGACCCGCGCCGCCGGCATCGGCGGCGACGACCGTACGACGGAGGGCACGGCAGTCACCGTGAGCGACGAAGGGCCCGGCATCCCCGAGGAGTCGATGGGCCGCGTCTTCACCCGCTTCTGGCGGGGGAGCAAGCGCGGCGGCACCGGCCTGGGGCTGTACATCGTCAAGGGCATCGTCGAGGCGCACGGCGGCACCATCAGCGTCGGGCGCGCGCCCGGCGGCGGCGCCGAGTTCCGATTTATCCTGCCCGTCGGGGCCCCCGCGTACCTGTCCTAGCCGCACCGGTGAGTCCACCGGCCCGGGCGGACCGCGGAGCAGCCGTCCCGACGGGCGCCACCGCCGGTAGCCGAGCGGAACCGCCATGGCCGATAGACTCGGCCTTTGGCATGGGTCCGGTCGGGCAGATCCTCCCCCGGAGGCACCGCCTCGGGGTCACCGCCAAGAGCATCCGAATTCGGAACGGGAAGAGATGTCGGCACCGAACAAGTCGTACGACCCAGTCGAGGTCGAGGCGTTGCAGCCGGAGCAGATCGAGCGGATGCGCGACGACGCGCTCGCCGCGATCGCGGCCGCCGCCGATCTGGACGCGCTCACCCACGTCAAGACCGCGCACGCCGGCGGCGGTTCGCCGCTCGCGCTGGCCAACCGCGAGATCGGCGCGCTGCCTCCGCAGGCCAAGGCCGAGGCGGGCAAGCGGGTCGGCCAGGCCCGCGGCCAGGTGAACAAGGCGCTCGCCGCCCGTCAGACCGAGCTGGAAGCCGAGCGCGACGCGCGGGTGCTGGTCGAGGAGGCGGTCGATGTCACGCTGCCCTACGGCCGGGTCCCGGCGGGCGCCCGCCACCCGCTGACCACCCTGGGCGACCGCATCGAGGACATCTTCGTCGCCATGGGCTACGAGGTCGCCGAGGGCCCCGAGGTCGAGTCCGAATGGCTCAACTTCGACGCGCTGAACTTCCCGCCGGACCACCCGGCCCGCGACGCCCAGGACACCTTCTTCGTGGCCGGCCCCGACGGCGCCCAGCCGTCCGGGATGGTGCTGCGCACGCACACCTCGCCGGTGCAGATCCGCGCCCTGCTGGCGCGCGAGCTGCCCGTGTACGTGATCGCGCCCGGCCGGGTCTACCGCTCCGACGAGCTGGACGCCACCCACACCCCGGTGTTCGCCCAGGTCGAGCTGCTGGCCGTGGACGAGGGCCTGACCATGGCGGACCTCAAGGGCACGCTGGACCACATGGTGGTCGCGCTCTTCGGCGAGGGGATGACGACCCGGCTGCGGCCGAACTTCTTCCCGTTCACCGAGCCGTCCGCCGAGATGGACATGCTCTGCTACGTCTGCCGCGGCGCGTCCGTCGGCAACCCCGACCGCCCCTGCCGCACCTGCTCCTCCGAGGGCTGGATCGAGCTGGGCGGCTGCGGCATGGTCAACCCCAAGGTGCTCATCGCCTGCGGTGTCGACCCCCAGAAGTACAGCGGCTTCGCGTTCGGCTTCGGCATCGAGCGGATGATGATGTTCCGCCACAACGTCGAGGACATGCGAGACATCGTCGAGGGTGACGTGCGTTTCACCCTTCCGTTCGGGATGGAGATCTGATGCGGGTCCCGCTTTCTTGGCTGCGGGAGTACGTCGACCTGCCGGCCGGCACCACCGGCCGCGACGTCCAGGCCAAGCTCATTTCCGCCGGTCTTGAGGTCGAGACCGTCGAGCACGTGGGCGCCGGGCTGCAAGGGCCGCTGATCGTCGGCCAGGTGCTGACCATCGAGGAACTGGAGGGCTTCAAGAAGCCGATCCGGTTCTGCACCGTGGACGTCGGCAAGGCCAACGGGTCCGGCGAGCCGCAGGAGATCGTCTGCGGCGCGCGGAACTTCGCGGTCGGCGACAAGGTCGTGGTGATCCTGCCCGGCGGGGTGCTGCCCGGCGACTTCCGGATCTCCGCCCGCAAGACGTACGGCAAGACCTCGCACGGCATGATCTGCTCGGCCCGCGAGCTCGGCATGGGCGACGACCACGACGGCATCGTGGTCCTCCCGCCCGAGCACGAGGTCGGCACCGACGCGATCGGCCTGCTCGAACTCGTCGACGACGTCCTGGACATCGCGGTCACCCCCGACCGCGGCTACTGCCTGTCGCTGCGCGGCGTGGCCCGCGAGGCCGCGACCGCGTTCGGGCTGCCGCTGAGCGACCCCGCGCTGATCGACGTGCCCGGGCCCAAGGAGGGCGGCTACCCGGTGCAGGTCTCCGACCCGGCCGGCTGCGACCGCTTCACCGCCCGCACCGTCACCGGCGTCAACCACGAGGCCCGCTCGCCGATCTGGCTCCAGCGCCGGCTGCAGAAGGTCGGCATGCGGCCGATCTCGCTCGCCGTGGACATCACCAACTACGTGATGTTCGAGGTCGGGCAGCCGCTGCACGCCTACGACCGGACCCGGCTGACCGGCCCGATCGGGGTGCGCCGCGCCGAGGCCGGCGAGAAGCTGACCACCCTCGACGGCGTCGAGCGGGTGCTGGACGCCGAGGATCTGGTGATCACCGACGAGACCGGGCCGATCGGCCTGGCCGGCGTGATGGGTGGCGCGCACACCGAGATCGCCGACTCCGGGGTCGACTCCGGCACCAGCGAGATCGTCATCGAGGCCGCGCACTTCGACCCGGTGTCGATCGCCCGCACCGCCCGCCGGCACAAGCTGAGCTCCGAGGCGGCCCGCCGCTTCGAGCGCGGCACCGACCCGCAGGCCACCGCCGCCGCCGCGCAGCGCGCGGTGGACCTGCTGGTGCTGCTCGCCGGCGGCGCCGCGGAGCCCGGCGTCACCGACGTCGCGGTGCCCGCCGAGCCGCGCACCGTCGCGATGCCCGCCGACCACCCGGACCGGGTGGCCGGCACCGCGTACGGCCGCGAGACCGTGGTGCGCCGCCTCCAGCAGGTCGGCTGCCACGTCACCGGCTCGGACGACCTGGTCGTCAGCGTGCCGAGCTGGCGGCCCGACCTCGCCTTCCCCAACGACCTCGCGGAAGAGGTCATCCGGCTGGAGGGCTACGAGAACCTGCCCTCCACCCTGCCCAAGGTGCCCTCGCAGCGCGGCCTGACCGACTCCCAGCTGCTGCGCCGCCGGATCGGCCGCGCGCTGGCCGGCATCGGGTACGTGGAAGCGCCGACCTACCCCTTCCTCGGCGCCGAGGTCTTCGACGCGCTCGGCCTCGACGCGGACGACCCGCGCCGCCGCACCGTCCGCCTCGCCAACCCGCTGTACGACAACGAGCCGGCGCTGCGCACCACCCTGCTGCCCGGGCTGCTCGGGGCGCTGCGCCGCAACGACGGGCGCGGCACCCACGACCTCGCGCTCTTCGAGACCGGCCTGGTCTTCCACCCCAAGGACGGCGCCGGCAGCCCGCCGCGGCCGCCGGTCGACCGCCGGCCCACCGCGGAGGAGATCGCCGCGCTGGAGGCCGCGCTGCCGGACCAGCCGCGGCACGCCGCCGTCGTGCTGGCCGGGGCCCGCGAGCCCGCCGGCTGGTGGGGCCCGGGGCACCCGGCCGGCTGGGCCGACGCGATCGAGGCGGCCCGTACGGTCGCCCGCGAGGCCGGGGTCGAGCTGATCCTGCGTCAGGACCACCACGCGCCCTACCACCCCGGCCGGTGCGCCGCCTTCTACGCCGTCGCCCCCGACGGCACGGAGCTGCTCATCGGGCACGGCGGTGAACTCCACCCGCGCGTCACCAAGGCGCTCGGCGTGCCCGAGCGCACCTCGGCGATGGAGGTCGACCTCGACCTGATCGAGTTCGCCGGGGCCGGGAAACGCCCGGCGGGGCCGCGGGTGTCCACGTTCCCCGTCGCCACGCAGGACGTCGCGCTCGTCGTCGCGGCCGACGTGCCCGCCGCCGAGGTCGAGACGGCGCTGCGTGAAGGTGCCGGTGAACTCCTTGAGTCCCTGCGGCTCTTCGACGTCTTCACCGGGTCGCAGATCGGGGAGGGGCGCAAGTCCCTGGCGTATGCGCTGCGCTTCCGTGCGCACGATCGGACGCTCACCGCGGAGGAGGCGTCCGCCGCCCGCGATGCGGCGGTCGCCCGCGCGGCAGAGCGCACCGACGCGGTGCTGCGGAGCTAGCGGGACCCTCCCGGGTGCCCCCGTCCTGTGGGGTCCCGGGACCACCCGCCGGTGGGGGGCTTCGCGGCCCCCGCCGCGACGGTCCCGGTCTGATCCCGGCTTCCGCCGGTGGCGGGTTGCTCGCTCCGTCCTCCCCCCGAGTTTCGCCTGGGTGGTACCCCCACGCGCCCCTTCGGCTGTGCGCCGTTGGGGCGCGGTGCGTTCCCGGCTGCGGGTGGTGGTCTGCTGAGCGCGCAGTTCCCCGCGCCCCTTGGTAGGTGGCCCTCCTTTCGGGGAGGAGCCACGCAACTCCAGGGCGCGTGGGTGGGCTTCCGCTGGCTTCGCCGGGGGGAACGGAGCGAGCAACCCACTACTGGCGGGTGGCCCCGGGGCCGGAGCGGGGGAACCCGGGGGTCAGGGGCGCCCTGGGTCGCGGAGGTATTGGAGGACCGCCAGGACTCGGCGGTTGTCGTCGGGGGCTGTCGGCAGATCCAGCTTCGTGAAGATGTTGTTGATGTGCTTGCTGACGGCGTTCTCGGTGATGACGAGGGCGGAGCCGATCCCGGCGTTGGAACGGCCCTGCGCCATGAGGGAAAGCACCTCGCGTTCGCGGGGGGTGAGCCGGGTGAGGGGTTCGTGGCCGCCGAGGCGGGTGACCATCGCCGCCACCACCTTGGGGTCGAGCACCGTCGCTCCGCCGGCCACTTGCCGTACGGTCTCCACGAAGTCCGGGACGTTGCCCACCCGGTCCTTGAGGAGGTAGCCGATGGCGCCCTCGCCGGACCGCAGCAACTCGCGGGCGTAGAGCTGCTCGACGTACTGGCTCAGCACGACCACCGGCAGGCCGGGGCGCCGTTCACGCGCCTCCAGCGCCGCGACCAGCCCCTCGTTGGTGAAGCTCGGCGGCATCCGGACGTCGACGATCGCGACGTCGACCTTCTCGCGGGCCAGGACCTCCGCCAGTGCCTCGGGATCGCCTACGGCTCCGGCGATCTCGAAGCCGTGGGCGCCCAGCAGCCGGGTCAGGCCGTCCCGGAGGAGGGCGAGGTCTTCGGCGATGACAACGCGCAAGGTACCTCCATCGCCACCCGGGTCGGGCCACCGGGCGGGCTGTCCACTGTGACGGTGCCGTCGAAGACTTCCAGCCGGCGGGCCACCCCGCTCAGCCCCGTACCGGCGCCGGGTGCGGCGCCGCCGACCCCGTCGTCACCGACGACGACCGACAGGGTATCGGCGCGGTGGTCGAGGCGGACCCACGCGCCGGCGGCCCGGCTGTGCTTGACGACGTTGGCCAGGCATTCGGTGATCGCGAAGTAGACCGCCGACTCGACCGGCGCTTCGAGCCGCCCGGGTACGTCGGCGGTGACCTCCACCGGCAGTGCCAGGTCGAGCGCGACCGCCTCGACCGCGCCGACCAGGCCCCGGTCGGCGAGGACCGGGGGCTGGATGCCCTCCATGACGGTGCGCAACTCCTCCAGCGCGGTCAGGGTGGTGCCGCGCGCCTCGACGAGGAGTTCGGCCACGGCGTCCGGGTCGCGCGACAGCAACTCGCCGGCCAACCCCAGGTTCATCGCCAGCGACACCATCCGGGCCTGCGCCCCGTCGTGCAGGTCCCGCTCGATCCGCTTGAGTTCGGCCGCCTGCACGTCCAGCACGCCGCTGCGGGTACGGCGCAGCGCGGCGACCCGCTCGGTCAGTTCCCGCTCCCGCTCCCGGGCCAGCGGCAACCACCAGGCGTGCGCGAGCAGTGCCAGCGTCACCACCGGGATGGTGAACACGGGCCAGAAGAATCCGCGACCGGACAGCGCCCACACGGTGACGTCGAGCGCGATGTACACGGCGCTCAGCGCGGCCTGGACCGTGAACGCCCGGCTGCGGCCCGGCGGCCGGTCCAGCGCCCACCGCAGCGCGCACTGCGTCACGAGGTTCAGCCCCAGGCCGAACCACACCCAGCGCGGCCAGAAGTAGTGCGACGGGCCCGCCATCCACACGATGGTGGGGGCGAGTCCGAGGGGCACGGAGGCCGCCGCCTGCCACCACAGCAACGCACCCCAGCCGGGCCGGCGCCGCCGCTCGCCCGCCCGGAGCGCACCGGGGTCGGTGGTCACGACGCCACCGCTCCCCGCAGCACGGCGGTGGCCGGGACGCGGGTGGTACGGCGGGCGGAGCCCAGCCCGGCGGCGAGCGTCAGAACGGCGACACCGGCCACCACGGCGACGTAGATCCCCGGTGAGGTGTCGGGCACTGCCTTGTCGGTCACGGCCAGACTGTAGGGCACGATCGACAGCAGCGCGGCGAGCGAGCCGAACAGCACCCCGGTGACCAGCGTCAGCACGGTCTCCGCGCCGACCAGCCGGAGGATCTGCCGCGGTGTCGCGCCGGTCAGCCGCAGCTGTGCGAACTCCCGGTGCCGCGCGCTGGTATCGGCCACGATCAGGTTCACCAGCATCACGGCGGCGAACACCGCGAGCATGCCGACCACCACGTAGTTGAGGGTCGCGGTGCTCTTGTCGTCGGCGTTCATCACCGGGTGCGCGGAGTTCCAGATCGCCTGCATGTAGAGGGTGCCGACGGAGATCGCCGTGCACACCACGATCGGCATCATCGGGGTCGCCGCCCGCTGGAGCCGACGGCGCACCCCCAGCACGCCGAGCTGTCCGCCGGCGCCCAGGGTTTCCAGCAGCGGCCCGAGCACGGCGACCGCCGCGCGCAGGATCACCGGTGCCAGCAGTGCGAAGCCGATCGAGGAGAGGATCGCCCCCTCGCCCGCGACGGACTGGCTCTGGAGCTGCTTGCCGTCGACCACGGTCGCGGTCAGCACCGCGCAGTTCGCACCGGCCAGGACCAGCACCACTCCGGCGACCAGGCGGAATCGGCCGGTGCGCTGCCCGCCGCCGGCGGCGTCGAGCTGAGCGTCCCGCACCCGGCGGCGGGCCGTGCGGCGCGCGGTGATCCAGGCCGCGGCCAGTGCCGCCAGCAGGCAGCCGCCGGCACCGACCGCGAGCGCGGCCGTGCCGAAGCGGTAGCCGATGCCGTGGTGCACCTGGTCGGTGTCCTGGAGTATGCGCAGCAGTCCGTATCCGCCGCCGTAGCCGAACGGGATCGCGAGCAGCGCGCCGGCCGCGCCGACCAGTGCCACCTCGCCCACCACCAGCCGCACCGCCTGTCCGGGCGTGGCGCCCAGGCTGCGCAGCAGCGCCAGTTCGGCGGCGCGCTGCCGGGAGGCGACCGCCAGGGTGGTGCCGACGGCGGAGGCCACCACGATCGCGCCCCAGCCGCCGACCACCATCGCCATGATCGTCAGTGTGGTCCGGTCGGTGCCGTGCACGCCCGGGCCGCCCGCGGTGTCGAGCATCGAGGCGAACGCCATCAGGATCGCCGCGCCCAGGAAGACGGAGAGGAAGCCCGCCAGGAAGCCGCCGCGCCGGTGCCGGACGGAGGCACGCGCCAGTCCGGTCGCCATCACGCCACCGCCTTCGGGGCGAGGCCGGGCACGCGGGCCCCCGCGGCCGCGGAGTGGGGAGGGGCGCCGGTGGTCCGGGCGGCGGCGGCCGTCGCGGCCCGCGCGTCCAGGTGTGCCATCCGCCGGGCCACCTCGTCCGCGTCCGGGTTCGGCAGCTCGTCCACCAGCGCGCCGTCGGCGAGGAAGAGCACCCGGTCCGCGTACGACGCGGCGACCGGGTCGTGGGTGACCATGACCACGGTCTGCCCGAACTGCTGGACGCTCTCCCGCAGCAGCGCCAGCACCTGCCGCCCGCTCGCGGTGTCCAGGGCGCCGGTCGGCTCGTCGGCGAAGAGCACCGCCGGGCGGCTGACCAGGGCCCGGGCGATCGCGACGCGCTGCTGCTGGCCGCCGGACAGTTCGGCGGGCTGCCGATCGGCGAGGTCGGCGATGCTCAGCCGCGCGAGGACCGCCGCCACTTCGCCGCGGCGCGCCCGCCGACCCGCCAGCCGCTGCGGCAGCATCACGTTCTGCGCCACTGTCAGGTACGGGATCAGGTTGTAGTGCTGGAACACGAAGCCTATCCGGGACCTGCGGAACCTGGTCAGTTCCGCCTCGCCGCCGCCGGGCAGTTCGTCGCCGGCCACCAGGACCCGGCCCTCGGTCGGCCGGTCCAGGCCGGCCGCGCACTGGAGCAGGGTGCTCTTGCCGGAGCCCGAGGGGCCCATCACCGAGGTGAAGGTGCCGCTTGCCAGGGTGAGCGAGACGCCGTCCAGAGCGGTGACGGGGTGACCCGCGCCTTCGTAGACCTTCGTCACCGATGAGAGGCGCAGTGCCTCCCGGGTGGTTCCTCCTGTGCCCTGCGAGCTGGCTGTTTTCGACCCGACCCCGTTGCCGCGCATGGTTCCGACCTCTCCTCGCCATCCGTTTTCCCGTCGAGTTCGACGCTACGGATTGCGGGGGCCCGGCAACATGAAGTCAGCATCCCGCTTTCGTACTACAGCTAACCCCACCCCCCGGGTGCCCCCGTCCTGTCCGTCCCGGGGCCACCTGCCGGTGGGTGGTCGTTCGCGCAGTGCTCCCCCCAGAGCTTCGCCTGGGAGGTGCCCCCACGCGCCCCTGGGTCGGTGCGGCCATTCCGGGGCTGCCTGTGGTGGTTGCTCGTCGTTGTCGGGCGCGGAGCGGGGCGTGAGCGTGTGAGGGCGAGGGGTGGAGCCGGAGGGCACGGGGGTACGTAAGAGGGCGAAATGCGCGAAGGTGGTGAATGGCGGCTCACGGAGGAGTGGAAACGTGGCGGATGAGGGCGCTGGGCGTGGGGGCGGTCGCCCGGAGCAGCCGGAGCAGCCGGAGCAGCCGGAGCAGCCGGAGCGTCGGGGCGGCGGACGCGGCGCCGAGTCACCCGACGAGGTGGAGCGGATGGCGCGGATCGAGCGGATGGAGGAGTTGGAGCGGGCGGAGTCCGAAGAGGCGCGGGCGGAGATGGATGAGGCCGCGCCGACGCGGTTGGCGGCTGAGGAGGGGGCGGAGGCGGAGGCCGATGGGCCGGCCGAGGGCGCCAGGGAACGCGGGGGGCCGGTGCTTCCGCTCGTTCCGACGGTCGTGGTGGACGATTTGCACGTGGTGTACCGCATCCACACCGCGGGATCGGGCCACAGCAACGCGGCCACGGCGCTGGCCCGTATGGTGCTGCGGCGCGGCTCGCCCAACATCCACCTGGTGCACGCGGTGCGCGGCGTGTCGTTCACCGCGTACCGGGGCGAGGCCATCGGCATCATCGGGTCGAACGGCTCCGGCAAGTCCACGCTGCTCAAGGCGATCGCCGGACTGCTGCCGGCCGAGCGCGGCCGGGTCTACACCGAGGGCCAGCCGTCGCTGCTGGGGGTGAACGCCGCGCTGATGAACGACCTGACCGGGGGCACCAACGTGGTCCTCGGCGGGCTGGCGATGGGCATGACCCAGGAGGAGGTCCAGGCCCGCTACCAGCAGATCGTCGACTTCTCCGGCATCAACGACAAGGGCGACTTCATCACGCTGCCGATGCGCACGTACTCCTCCGGCATGGCGGCCCGGCTGCGCTTCTCGATCGCCGCAGCGAAGAACCACGACGTGCTGATGATCGACGAGGCACTGGCCACCGGCGACCGCGCGTTCCAGAAGCGCTCGGAGGAACGTATCCGGGAACTGCGCGAGGAGGCCGGCACCGTCTTCCTCGTGTCGCACAACAACAAGTCCATCCGCGACACCTGCGACCGGGTGTTGTGGATCGAGAAGGGCGAACTCCTCATGGACGGACCCACGGACGAGGTCGTGGACGCGTACGAGAGGAGCTGACCGGTCAAGGGAAAGGGAGCCGGCCGGGGATGAGCGGGAGGGCGGCTCAGTCCTGGAGCAGGCCGGCGAGTTCGGTCAGCGAGTCGACCCGGAAGTCCGCCGCCGCGACCACCCGCGGGTCGTCCGCCCACAGGTGTCCCCACGGGCCGCGCCTCAAGTGCGCGGTGCGCAGGCCCGCTTCCTTGGCCGGGTGGATGTCGTTGGCCGGGTGGTCGCCGACGTAGAGGGTCTCGGCGGCCGGTGTGCGGGTGGTCTCCAGCAGGCGGACGAAGAACGCCGGGTCGGGCTTGGCCACGCCCCACTCGCCCGACGTCGCGACGCCGTCCGCCGGCAGGTCGAGGTCGCGGAGCAACTGCCCTGCCCTGGCGGTCTGGTTGCCCGCCACCACCACCCGGACGCCGGCCTGCCGCAGCGCGGCGAGCGAGGGCCGTACGTCCGGGTAGAGGTCCGTCTCGTCGAGGTGCTCGCCCCGCCCGGCGGCTTCGCGGGCCGCGTAGGCGGCGTCCATGTCCAGGCCGGGGCGCAACAGCCTTATGGCGTCCGCGTTGTCGTCGCCGCGTGACACCACCGCTCCCACCAGCGCGGAGACGGTGTGCCGGGGCACGCCGAGCCAGTCGGCCCACCCGGCCCAGAAACGGCTGTCGGACACGAGGGTTTCGCCGATGTCGAGGGCGACGGCTTTGATCACGTTGCCCACATTAGGCGCATACGGTCGGTAGCCACGCAAGACCGCGCCGCCCGCGCGCCCGGGACCGGGGGAGTGCACGCAGCCACGTCACAGCCGTATCGGTCACGCCGTGTCGGTCACGCCTTGGCGGCCGGCGGGCGCCAGGCGTTCCAGGTGACGAGCCGCTGCCGGTAGGCCGCTTCGACGACGGGATGGGGGTAGGTGCCGAGGAAGAGCCGGAGTGGCGGTTCGCCGGTGTCGACGAGTTCGAGGATGACGTCGGCGGTGGCCCCCGGGTCCTGTGGCGCGCGGGCGGTGGCGCCGGCGCGCCTCGCCTCGCCTCGCCTCGCGGACCGGCTCGTAGGCGGCGATGGGTTCGGTGTGCACCGCGGACGCGCCGGACCAGTCGGTGCCGTAGGGGCCGGGTTCGATGATCGTGACGTGGATGCCGAACGGGCGGACCTCCTGGGCGAGGGCCACGCTCATTCCTTCGAGCGCCCACTTGGAGGCGTTGTACAGGCCGAGGGCGGGGAAGGCGGCGACGCCGCCGATGCTGGACACCTGGATGAAATGCCCGCCGCGCCGGGCGCGCAGGAACGGCAGCGCCGCCTGCGTCACCCACAGAGGACCGAGCAGGTCGGTGTCGAGTTGGGCGCGGGCCTGCTCCTCGGTGGTCTCCTCGACCATGCCGAAGAGGCCGTAGCCGGCGTTGTTGACGACGATGTCGAGGTGGCCGAAGGTCCCGGCGGCCCGCCCGGCGGCGGTGACGGCGCCGCGGTCGGGTGACGTCGAGCCGGAGCGGCGGCCACTCGCTGAGCGGCGGAGCGGGCGCCGCATAATCGGGCTGGCGTGCTACGGGTGAATCCCCGCCGATCTTCCTGCGCCCGCGCCCCGGGGTGGGCACTCTGCTGAGTGCCGGACCGATCGCGGTCGGGCCCTGCCGGGCCGGTCCGCGGCGGGGGGAGGGTGCGCGGACAGCGGGGGGCACATGTGACGGTCGACGAACGAGACGGTGCGGCACCGATTCCGGCCCCAGTCCCGGCACCGGGTTCGGCCCCAACTCCGGCCCGGGACCCGGTTCCGGCCCCGGACCCGGCCTCAGACCCGGCCGCCGCGTCGCCGGCGGACCCGGCCGCTTCCGCGGTCCCGGCGCGGGCCCGTCCGCATCCGTCCCGCCCGCCCCACTCTCCCCCTCCGCCCGACGAGGGGCGGCCCAGGGCCGTACCGCGGCACGTCGCCTGCGTGATGGACGGCAACGGCCGATGGGCCGAACAGCGGTCCCTGCCAAGGACGTCGGGCCACCGGGCGGCCGAGACACCGGTGATCGAGGTCATCGAGGCGGCGAGGTCGGCCGGGGTGAAGTGGCTGAGCCTGTACGCGTTCTCCACGGAGAACTGGCGCCGCCCGAGCACCGAGGTCGACTTCCTCATGCGGCTGGTGCGCCGCGTCGTGCGCAAGCACGCCGCGCTCCTGCACGCGCGCGGCATCCGCTGCCGGTTCCTGGGCGTCACGGACCCGAGGATTCCGGCGCCGCTGGCCCGCGACTTCGCCGACCTGATGACGCTGACCGCGCCGAACCGGGGCATGACGCTCACCGTGGCGTTCGACCACGGCGGCCGCCGGGACATCGTCGAGGCGGCGCGTTCCCTCATCCGCAGCGAGACCCCGGCCGAGGACGTCGACGAGCGGCACTTCGCCGCCCATCTGCCGTTTCCCGACACCCCGGACGTGGACCTCGTGATCCGTACGTCCGGTGAGCAGCGCATCTCCAACTTCATGCTCTGGCAGGTCGCCTACGCCGAGTGGATCTTCCCGCCGGTGCTCTGGCCCGACTTCCGCGCGCCGCACTTCCTGGAGTGCGTACGCGCCTACCAGCACCGCGATCGCCGCTTCGGCGGCGTGACCCCGCACCCGAACGGAGAGACCCACCTGTGACGGACGTTGGCAGCAGCAGCGGCGCGAGGCGCACCGGCCCCAGGAGCGGCGGCCCGACGAACACCGGTCCGGGCGGCGCCTCTTCGGCGCCCCGCCCCGAAGTCCCTTCGGACGACTCCCTGTTCGGCCCCGACTCGCAGTTCCACCGGTTCTTCGACGACCCGCGCTGGGCGCTGGCCGTGGTGCGGGCCACCGTGCTGGAGGCCGCCCACCCGCAGGTGGGTGCCGCCCTGATCGACAACTCGACGTTCGTCGCCCATCCGTGGCGGCGGCTGCGCAACACCCTCGTCAGCCTGCAGCGGATGTTCGGCCCCGACGAGCACATCCGGCAGCGGGAGGCCGCGCGCCTCAACCGCCTGCACGCCAGGCTGTCCGGCACCGACGCCCAGAACCGCGCCTACGACGCCATGGACCCGGAGGTCCGCGCCTGGGTGGTCGCCACGCTCTTCGAGAGCTCGGTCACCATGTGCCGGCTGAGCGGACAGCCGCTCGACCAGGCCACGATGGCGCGGCTGTACGCCGAATTCCTCGCGTACCTGGCCGCGTTGGGGGACAAGGGCGGCCATCTGCCGCCCACCCTGCCGGAGTTCTGGAAGTACTACGACCGCGTGGTCGAGGAGGAGCTGGAGAACACGGACGCGGTGCGCGTCATCCTCTACAAGCTCTTCGACCACCTCCCGGCGCCGCCTCTGCTGGACGGCCTGCCCACCGTGTGGGCCGCGGGCCGCGCGCTCGCCGGGCCGGTGATCGGCACGATCACCGTGGCGTCCCTGCCGGAGCCGTTCCGCCGCCGGGCCGGGCTGCCCGAGACGCCGGGCGCCCAGACGCTGATGCAGGGCGCGTACATGGCGGCCGGCCTGGCCCGTTTCCTGCCCGAGGGCTGGGTGCGGACCGAGAGCGTCACCAACCTCCTCTACCTCACCCCGGACAGCGACGACCCCCAGGCGGCGACGCTCAACGCGCTGCGCGACCAGGTGAAGCGGGCCGGAGCGCTGTTCCGGCTGGTCGTGCCGCTGCCCGGGCCGCGCGGCCACGAGCACGACGAGGACCTCGGTCCCGCACGGGGAAGCGAGCAGGACCGGGACCGGGAGCGCGGTCCCGTACGGGCGGAGGCCGGGACCAGGAGCGCCGCCGAGTTCTTCACCGAGGTGCTGGACCAGACCGGTGACGGCTATCTGGACTGGCCCGATCTCGCCGCGATGGCACGGGAGTTGTCCTCCCGGCTCGATCTGGACGAGCCGGAGGAGACCCGGCTCTACAACGCCTTCGCCGCCTGGTGGAAGGAACTCCAGTCCGACCTCGACATCGACGGCGACGGCCGGATCAGCGCGGAGGAGTACGCCGCCGCGGTGCCGTCCCTCGCCGGGCCCGCGCTGATCCGGGTCGCCGAGGTGCTCTTCGACGTCACCGACGCGGACGGCAACCAGGTCATCGACGCGGAGGAGTACCGGGCGCTGTTCCGTACCGGATTCCGCCGCACCATGACGGACGGTGAAGTCCGGTACTCCCGCAGCGCGTTCGTGCAGGACTTCCTCTCCTTCATGGCGGGCCGGGCCCGCTCCACCGCCTACGACCCGCTCCTCAGCGAGGCGTGAGGCGCGGGCCGGGGAGCGAACAGGGACCGGTACACCGGTACGCGGAACCGGGCAGGGACCGGTACGACGTACCGGTACGAGGGACCCGGCAGGGACCGGAAACTCCCCGGCCCGCGGCGGGTCTGCCGTTCGGTGGAAGGCGCGGCCCGCGGCGGATCTGCGGCTCGTTGCAACCACGGCTACCCGTGTGTCGTCTGGCAGAGTGAAGATCATCCCCACTCGCCACAGCCGACACACCCGTACCGACAACGCAAGCGGAGTCCCGTCGTGCCTTCTCGTTCCAGCGGTGCCAAGCGCCGCTCCCTCGTCGTGGCGGCCGCCGCGGTGGCCCTCGCCTCGACCGTGTTCGCGTCGGGCTCGGCGGGCGCCGCTCCGGCGACCGCCCTGCCCGCGCCCGACTACGCGGGCCTGCAACAGGCGTTGCAGAACGTCGTCACCGCCGGCGCGCCCGGCGCGTTCGCGCTCGTGAGCGACCGCGGGGGAGCCGGCGGCACGGCCAGTGCCGGGACCGGCGACCTCACCGCCCAGACGCCGGTCGACCCCGCGGGGGAGTTCCGTATCGGCAGCATCACCAAGAACTTCGACGCCGTGCTCACCCTGCAACTCGTCGCCGCGCACCAGGTCGACCTCGACGCCCCCGCCGCCGGATACCTGCCCAGCGGGGTGCTGCCGGCCGACTCGCCGATCACGGTGCGCGAACTGCTCGACCACACCAGCGGGTTGTACGACTACACCAACGACCTGCCGGGCATTCTCGTGGGCGACACCGTCACCGGCTTCCAGCAGTTCCGCGACGAGACCTTCGACCCGGCCGACCAGGTCGCGGACGCGCTCACCCACGGGTCGCAGTTCACCCCCGGCACCCAGTACCAGTACTCCAACACCAACTTCGTGGTGCTCGGCCTGCTGATCGAGCACGTCACCGGCAAGCCCTTCGCCGAGAACCTCCAGCAGCGGGTGCTGAAGCCGGCCGGCATGACCGGCACGCGGTACGTCGTGCCCGAAACGGGCCTCGGCGGCCCGCACGCCACCGGCTACCTCACCCAGGACGACCGCTCCAAGCCGCTCTTCGACGCGACCGAGCAGACCGCGTCGTGGATCGGGACCGCCGGCGCCGCCATCTCCGACACCGCGGACCTCAACAAGTACTGGCGGGCGCTGACCGGCGGCACCCTGCTGCCCGCGGCGCAGCTCGCACAGATGGAGACCATGCACCCGGAGAACGCCGCCGGGACCTCCTCGTACGGCCTCGGCATGCGCGAGTACACCCTGTCCTGCGGCACCCAGGTGTACGGCCACGACGGCATCGTGCAGGGCTACCAGACCTACTCCTACACCACGGTCGACGGTGCGCGGCAGGTCACCATCTCGGCGAACGCGTCCAACAACTCGACGGTCTTCGCCGCAGAACGGGCCGCCCTGGACCCGGTGTTCTGCGGCGCTCCGGCGAACTCCGCGGCGACGCGGCAGGCGTCCGCGGACTCCGCGCACGTCGCCCAGGAGGAGACCACCGGCGTCGCGCCGGAGGCGATCCGCGAGTAGCGCCGCTTCCGCGGGCCGAGCAGGAGCATCCCCGCACGTGAAGCGCCGGGCGCCGCCGCGCGTCACCGTCCGCCCCGCCGGGTCCGCCCGAGCGGGGCGGTCGCGCGTCCGAGGGGCGAGCGGGACGGCGGAACATCCCTGCGCGGAAGGTGACTTGGGCGGCCGGGACCCGCATGTCGCGGGGTACCGCAGGGGGTTGACGGTCCGACGCGGGCGCCCCTAGGGTCACCGTACACATAAGACATCAGATGTCGGTTGTCCCATCCGGTGGGTGGAAGGTGTCCCCGACGCCGCCGCCCCCGCCTCGCCTTTCGCCCGGCGCGCCGTCCCGAGGGAGCCCCCCATGAGCCGTTCCGACGCAAGCGCCCCGTCCCGCCGGCGGGCCCTGACCGGGCTCGGCCTGGCCGCGGGCGCGGCACTGACCACCACGCTGGCCACCACCCCCGCCAGAGCCACCACCCCCGCCACGCCGACCGGGGCGCTTCCCGTGCTGCAACCCGGCGACGACTGGGCGGCGGTCCTCGCCGCGACCCCGCAGGTCCAGCTCCTGCCCGGCGCGACCTACACCCTCGCCGCCGCCGTCGCGCTCCCCGACGGATGCCACATCCAGGGCAACGGCGCCACGGTCACGGTCGCCGACGACACCACCGGCGCGCTCACCGCCACCGGCAGGAGCACGATCACCGTCACCGGCGTGCGCTTCCTCGGCCGCGCCGGCAACCCCCTCGACACCGCGCCGTCCTTCCACCACGTCGCCGTCGCGCTGACCCGCAGCACCGACGTACGCATCACCGACTGCGACTTCACCAACTGGCGCGGCGCCGGCGTCACCGTCAACGGGTCGAGCGCCGACGACTACTTCGCCTACCGGGTCAAGCTCACCGGCAACGCCTTCCTCAACTGCTACTTCGGCGTGTCCGCGGCCGACCGCAGCGAGTACTCCCAGCTGACCGCGAACAGCTTCGCCTACTGCCGGCTGGCCATCTGGAACTCCTCCGGCAACTGGACCATCCACGGCAACAGCGTCGTCGGCTGCTACGGCGCCTACTACTCCATCGCCCGGACCAGCCCCTACGGCGCCCTGACCTCCGACAACTGGGCGCACGGCAGCCTGACCGGCAACACCTTCAACCACTCCAACGGCGGTGCCGGGGAACTGTGGAACGCCGGCACCGCCTTCCCGATCGGCGGCACCAGCCAGGACCCCGGCAGCGGCGTCGTCGTCAGCGGCGTGCTGCCGCCCACCTTCACCGGCAACACCCTCTGGTACAGCGACGTCTCCGCCACCGACCTCGCCGGCACCCGCTGGCTGCTGTCCGGCAACACCTTCTCCAACCTCACGATCACCTGCACCGGCACCACCCCCGTCGCGCTCGCCGGCACCCAGTCCAACGGCGCCGCCAACGCCCCCACCCTGGCCGGCAACGTCAAGGACCTCTTCGCCGCCCTCTACTGACGGCGCCGCCCCCTACTGACGGGTGGGTGGCCGGTACGTGACGGCGTGCCCCGATCGGTCACGGATGCGGCGATGAGTTTTCCCGGCCGGAGGAGTCTCATCACCGAGACCGACACCAGCAGGAGGAAAACCATGGCCCAGTTGCTTCGCGTGCAGAACTTCACCGTCTCCGCCGACGGGGTCGCCGCCGGGGAGGACCAGACCCTGGAGCGGCCGTTCGGCCATGTCGATCCCGGGAAGTTGTTCTCCTGGGCCGGCGCCACGGCGAGCTGGCCGTTGCGCACCGACTCCGCGGGCAGCCGCGGCCTGGACGACTACCTCACCAGGGACTTCAGCCACAACATCGGCGCCGAGATCATGGGCCGCAACAAGTTCGGGCCCCAGCGCGGGCCCTGGCAGGACCACGAGTGGCAGGGCTGGTGGGGCGACGAACCCCCGTTCCACACACCGGTGTTCGTCATGACCCACCACGAGCGTCCCTCGTTCACCCTCTCCGACACCACGTTCCACTTCGTCGACGGCGACCCGGCCACGGTCCTCGCGCGGGCCCGCGAGGCGGCGGGGGACAGGGACGTCCGGCTCGGCGGCGGGGTGACCACCATCCGGGAGTTCCTCGACGCCGACCTCGTCGACACCCTGCACGTCGCCGTCTCGCCGGTGAAGTACGGGTCCGGGCTGCGCCTCTGGGAGTCGCCCGACGAACTCCGCGACCGCTTCCACCTGGACGTCGTCCCCAGCCCGAGCGGGGTGACGCACCACCTCTTCTGGCACAAGTAGGCCCGTGGAGAGGCGCCCGTCGGGGCGCGCGTCGAGGGCGCCCCGAGGAGCGCCCCGAGGAGCGGCCCGAAGCGTGCCCGGACGGGGCACCCGAAGCGCGCCCGGACGTGCCCGGACGGGTCACCCGACGTGCGCCCTCGACGGCGGCCGCACGTCAGCCTGCGTGGTCCGCGGCCGCACTCCACCCGGTTTCGCGCAGCGGCGTCCAGGTCGAGCCGGCGAGGGCGGGCGTCGAGCCCGCGGGCGGGGTGACCCCCTCGATCGTGCCGTCCCAGGCGGTGACCTGGAGCGTGAGGTCGGCGAGGGCGCTGTCGTCGAGGTCCATCAGGTCGAGGGACCACGTCTCACCGTGGTAGAGGTCGTCGGCGATCGCCGTCCCTCCGGACAGGAGGGTGGCGTCGCCGCCCCGGTAGTCGAGTTCCAGGCGGGCTTCCGCCAGGCCGGCGAACGTCGAGGGGTCGGCGCTGATCCGCCACCGGCCGGTGCCCGTGGCGGTGATCCGCGGCGCGGGCGGCGCCGCGGCGAGCCGGTAGGTGAAGCGGGCGAACGGCGTGGCCTGGCCGCCGGCGCTCTCCCAGCCGGCGGCCGGCGCCAGTCCGCCGGCCGGGAAGACGTCGGCACTGATCGTCGAATCCGCGGCAGCGGCGAAGCGCACGGTAGGCTGCACGCCGGTCACCTGGCCCGCGGTGGTGATGATCAGCCGGTCGCGGCCGTTCAGCGGCGCGACGGTCGCGTCGAGCGACTCGGCCTCGGTCAGCACCACGATCCGGGCGCAGGGAGCCGCGGTCGCGGATGCCCGCACCAGCAGCGAGGTGCGCCGGCCGGCCGGGACGGTGACGACGAGTTCGGTGCCGGTGGTCTGCCGCGTCGTGGTGCCCGACTCGTCGGTGAGGGCGACGGACCGGTCGAAGGCGAGGGTGCGGTCGGTCCAGTCGGGGGCCCAGTAGACCCAGGTGGGGAGGTCGTCGCCGGCGAGCTTGGCCAGGGGTTCGACGGTGGCCCAGCGCAGGTCGACACCGCCGAGGTCGGTCATGACGGGGAAGAAGGTGCTGCGGTCGGGTGGCATGGTCAGCGGCGCGGCGGGGAGGGTGACGGTGCCGCCCGCGGTGTGGATCTGGAGCTGGACGTCGCCGCGGCTGGGCATGGTGACGTTGCGCTGGGTGTTGTTGACGAAGACGAAGCCGCGGCCGTCGGTGTCGAACCGGCCGATGTAGCGCAGCCGCCGGGTCTGCGTGGGGTCGAGGAGCTGTCCGGGGTCCCGGCTGATCCTGGTGCGCACCAGTTCGGTGGCGCAGGTGGTGACGAACGTGTGCAGCCGCCGGTAGCGGCGGTAGGACTCCCTGGTCCGGCCGAACTCGCCCAGCGGCGCCTGGAAGTCGTAGGTGAGCGGCCAGGTCCCGGACAGGCCCGCGACCTGGGTGCCGCCGTGGAACATGTAGTAGCCGAGGTAGTTGGCCCCGCGGCCGACGCTGTCGTACGCCTGTCCCACGACGTGGTCGGGCTCGACCAGGAAGCGGTCGGTGCCGCGCATCGGGCTGCCGGTGCCCAACTCGCAGAAGCCGCGCGGGTAGGCGAGCGTGTTGTAGGTGGCGCCGCCGAGGTCGGTGTCGGCGGTCCACTCGTCGGTGCCGTAGACGAAGCCGGAGACCGCCTCGGTGCCGGCGCCGGTCTCCCAGCCGCGGTAGCAGTACGAACCTTGCAGCGGGATCGCGGTGTCCGGCGCGAACACCGAGTTGGCGGTGACCGTGTAGTAGGGGACCACCATGCCGTGGTCGGCGCACATCGTGCGCAGCGTGGTGATGTGGGCGGGGTCGCCGGAGGCGTACTCGTTCTCCAGCTGGATGCCGACGATCGGGCCGCCGTCCTTCGCGAACAGTCCGTCGGCCTGCGCGGCGAGCTGGGCGAAGTACGCGTCCACCTTGGCCAGGTAGCCGGGGTCGTCGCTGCGCGCACCGGGCAGGGCGAAGTCGGGGATGCCGCCGTTGGTGGTCTCGGCGTTGATGTAGGGGCCGACGCGCAGCCAGACCAGCAGTCCCTGGCGCTGGGCGGCGGTGAGGAAGGCGCGCAGGTTCCTGCGTCCGGTCCAGTCCCAGGTTCCTTCCGGCTGCTCGTGGTGGTTCCAGAACACGTAGGTCGACACGATGCCGATGCCGGCGGCACGCAGCTTGCCCAGCTCGCGTTCCCAGCGCTGGTCGGAGCAGCGGACGTAGTGGAGTTCGCCGCTGACGGGATACCAGGCGGCCCCGTTCCTGGACCAGCCGTTGCGCGTCACGCCGTAGCTGACACCGGCGGCGACACCGCCGGCGCCGGCCAGCGGGTCGTCGGTGCGCGCTTCGGTGGTCGTGGCGTCGAGCCGGTACGGGGCCGTGGCGACGGTCCACCACTGGCCGGGGTCGTCGGCGTCCGAGCGGACCTCGACCGTGGCCCCGGGGGCGGTGGCGTCGCCCGTGACGGTCAGCAGCTTTCCGCTGGGCCTGCTGACGATCTTGAACCGCCCCTGGCCCGCGTCGTCCAGCCGCCATTCCTGGTTGGGGCCTCCGGTGGCGTGCCACTGGATGACCTGCGCGCCGTCGTCCGTCGATCCGCCGCTGACGTCGAGCCTGGTGCCCGAGTGCATCGGGCTGAGGGCGGTCCATCCGTCGCCCTGGTCGAGCAGGGCCCACTGCTGGTTGGCCGCGCCACTGGCTGTCCACTGGATGACCTGCGCGCCGTCCGCCGTCGATCCGCCGTAGACGTCGAGCAGGCAGCCGCTGCCGACGTTCGTCAGCGTCACTGGCGCGCCCACGGTGCCCGTCGCCGCCACCGCCCGGGACGGCCACAGCAGGGCCCCGGCGATCTGGGCGCTCATGACCGCCGCGGCACCGCCGCCCAGCAGTCTGATCGCGCCGCGGCGGCTCAGCCCGCCGCTTCCTGGCATTGCCGGCTGGTCCATCGCTACTCCCGCGGGTCGGAAGGTTGACCGGAGAACCAACGCAGTCAACCGAAAACACTCACAATCGAACGTGGCGGGCTCAGGGAACTGCGTCCGCGGACGCGCGTCAAGTGTTTACGCAAACTTCGCCCGCACTCTGCGACAACCCTTGACTGCTACGACGTCTCGGCGCTACCAATGGCGCACTCACAGCCCGTGTTCGGTCACGGCTTGTTGTGATCGATCTTGTTTGAAGACGAACGGGGTGCCGCCCTCGCCTGCCCGCGTGCGCCTCGTACGCCCTGTACGCCCTGTGCGCCTCGGACGTCTCGCGCGTCGCCAGGTGCTCCGCGCGGAGCGCTTCCGTCGCCGGCGGCACCACCAGGACTCGGCATTGGAGAGCCATGTCATGACCCCTCGCACGATCGTTCTCGGCACCGCGTTCGGCCTCGTCCTGGCCCTGCTGGGCGCCTTCGGACCCGCCGCGATCGCCCCCGGCCGGTCCACCGCCCACGCCGCCTCCGGTACCACCGCCTGGCAGGCCGGGCGGTTCACGGTGGACACGCCCGACGTGGTGCGCCGGTCCGATGTGGTCCTCGGGCGTCCCGACACCACCCCCGCGCAGGCGATGCCGCTCGGCAACGGCACGATGGGCGCGGCGGTCTGGGCGGCGGGCGGCTTCACCGCGCAGCTCAACCGCTCCGACACCCTCCCCGACCGCAAGTCCCCGGGCTGGGTGACCATCCCGGGCCTGTCCCGGCTGACCGACGCCGCCGACTTCTCCGCCCACCTCGACCTGTACGACGGCACCCTGGTCGAGTCCGGCGGCGGCATGACCGCCACCGTCTACACCCGCGCGGACAAGGACGAGCTCGTCGTCGAGGTGACCGGCGCCGATCCCGCGGTCGCCCAGACCGCGCGGCTGGGCCTGTGGTCGGGGCGTTCGCCCCAGGCGCAGGCGGGCGGTGGGATCGGCACGCTCGCCGAGACCTGGAAGGACACCGGCCGGCCCGGGTCGGGCGGCGCCACCTTCGGCTCGCTCGGCGGCATCACCGCCGGCGGCCAGGGCGTGAGCGCGAGCGTCGTCGACGACCGGACGGTCCAGGTCTCCTTCACACCGCACCCGGACGGCTCCTTCCGGGTGATCGCCGCCGCGCCGCACTGGGCCGGCGGCGACGCCCAGGCCACCGCCTCGGCACTCCTGGGCAGCGATGCGACCGCCGGCGCCGCCACCCTCAGCGCCGGACACCTGTCGTGGTGGCACACCTTCTGGAACGGAGTGGGCCTGACCGAGTTCTCCTCGGCGGACGGCAGCGCCGACTACATGGAGAACCTGCGCACCCTGGACCTGTACGACGCCGCCGCCGAGAGCCGGGACACCTATCCCGGCTCGCAGGCGGGCGTCGCGGACCTGTTCTCCCCGTACCAGGACTCCCACCAGTGGGACCCGAGCGCGTACTGGCAGTGGAACCTGCGGATGCAGGTCCAGGCGAACCTGTCCGCCGGGGCGTTCGCGCTCAACGACCCCTACTTCCGCCTCTACCGGGACAACCTCCCCGCCATCCAGACCTGGACCACCGCGCACATGGGCGGCCGTGCCGGCGCGTGCGTACCGGAGACGATGCGGTTCAACGGGCAGGGCTACGAGTACGAGACCTGGCTGTCCTCCCCGGGCCTGAACTGCGACGCCGGCTCGGGCCCGTACTACAACGCCCGGACGATCAGCACCGGTGCCGAGGTCGGGCTGTGGGTGTGGCAGCAGTACCGGATGACCGGCGACCGGTCGTTCCTCACCGCGAACTACCCGCTGATGGCGCAGGCGGCCCGCTTCCTGCTGGCGTACGCGACCACCGGCTCCGACGGCGACCTGCACACCTATCCGTCCAACGCCCACGAGACGCAGTGGGACGTCCACGACCCGACCACCGACATCGCCGCGATGCAGGCGCTGTTCCCCGCGACGGTGCAGGCCGCCCGGCTGCTCGGCCAGGACGCCGACCTCGTCACCCGGCTCGACGCCGCCATCCCCGAGATCCGCCCCTACGCCCGCACCGACGCCGCCACCCGGACCCAACTGCTCACCCCCGCCGACGACGCCGCCGGCGCGGATGTCATCGCCCCCTCCTACGACCCGGCCGCGAGCGCGCACAACTCCGAGAACGTCGGCCTGGAACCGGTCTGGCCCTACGGCCTGATCGGCGACGCGAGCCCGCTCACCGACCTCGCCAAGCGCACCTACACCGACCGGCCCGAGAAGCTGGCGAACGACTGGTCCAACGATCCGCTCCAGGCCGCCCGGCTCGGCCTGGGCAGCGAGGTCGCGAGCACCCTCACCGGCATCACCGAGGCGTACCAGAAGCTGCCTTCGGGGCTCGCGACCTTCGTCGGGAACGAGCCGTACGCCGAACAGCAGGGCGTGGTGGCGGCGACGCTGGACGAGGCGCTGGTCCAGGACTACGACGGCCTGGTGCGCATCGCGCCCGCGCTGCCGCCCGGCTGGGACGCCGACGGCACTGTCTTCATCCAGGGCGGCAGCAAGGTCTCCGTCCAGGCCCATGGCGGCGTCGTCACCACGGTGGGGATCAACGCCGGCTCCACCGGCGCCATCAAGGTCCGCAACCCCTGGCCGGGACACCAGATCCAGGTGGTCGACGGCACGGACGAGAAGACCGTCGTCGTCGCCTCGACCGGGAACGCGCAGATCTCCGTTCCGGCCGTCGCCGGCTCCTCCTACCTGGTCCAGCAGGTCGCCGACCCGGTCGGCGCCAGGCCCGTCGCCGCGGTCACCGGGACCCCCGCCACCCAGGCGCGCACCCTCGGCCCGGTCACCATCGGCCTGCTTCCCGGCGGCCCTGTCGTCGGCGCCGCCTCGGGCCGCTGCCTCGACGATCCGGGTGCCGTCACCACCCCCGGCACCAAGGTCGACATCTGGGACTGCGACGGCAGCGTCAACCAGACCTGGACCCGCGCGCGCAACGGCACCCTCACCGTGCAGGGCATGTGCCTCGACGCCTCCGGCGGCGGCACCGCGCCGGGCACCGCGGTCATCCTGTGGACCTGTACCGCGGGCGCCGCCGGCCAGCAGTGGACGCTCGGCGCGGACGGCACGATCCGCAACCCTGCCTCGGGCCTGTGCCTGGACGTCACCAACGCCGGCACCGCGAACGGCACGCCCGCGGAGCTGTGGACCTGCAACGGAGGTGGCAACCAGCAATGGGCCGCCGGCTGAGCCGTGTTCCGGCGGCGGCGCCGCCCGTGCGGGCCGGGCCGCGCGGCCATCCCTGACGTTCCGTCAGCGAACGAATCCCCTCACCCACCCGCGGTCCCCCCGGACCGCCGACCCTTCCCGAGGACCCCTCATGCTCCCCTTGCGACATGCCAGAACCGGACATGCCAGAACCGGACATGCCAGAACCGGACATGCCAGAACCCGACACGCCCTCACCGGCGGGCCGCGCAGAGGCCGCGCCGCGACCTTCACCGCCGCCCTTGTCACCTGGCTGGCCGCGGTGCTGGCCTTCGCGCTGCCCTCGACCGCCGCCCACGCGGCGGCGACCGCGCAGTTCAACCCCGGCCAGACGTGGCAGGACAGCGCCGGCGGGGTGCTGCAACTGCACGGACTGGGCATCGTCAAGTCCGGCTCGACCTGGTACGGCTTCGGCGAGGACAAGACCGGCGAGAACTCCGGCGACGCGTCCTTCCAGGACATCCCCTGCTACAGCAGCACCGACCTGGCGCACTGGACGAAGAAGGGCCAGGCGCTGACCCGGCAGGCCGACGGCGACCTGGGCCCGAACCGGGTCGTCGAGCGCCCCAAGGTGATCTACAACGCCTCGACCCACACCTACGTGATGTACCTGCACATCGACTCCTCCTCCTACGGCGACGCCAAGGTGGGCGTGGCCACCAGCAGCACGCCCTGCGGGCCGTACACGTACCGCGGCAGCTTCCGGCCGCTCGGCTTCGAGAGCCGTGACCTGAACCTCTTCCAGGACACCGACGGCACCGCCTACCTGCTCAGCGAGGACCGCTCCAACGGCCTGCGGATCGACAAGCTGTCGGCCGACTACCTCTCGGTGACGTCCGCGGTCGCCGTCCTGCCCGACTACGAAGCCCCCGCGATGGCCAAGGTCGGCGGCCGGTACTTCCTGCTCGGCTCGCACCTGAGCGGCTGGAGCACCAACGACAACGACTACGCCACCGCCACCTCGCTCGCCGGCCCGTGGTCCGGCTGGCGCCCCTTCGCCGCGGCCGGCACCAGCACCTACGACAGCCAGACCGCGAACATCATCCCCGTCCAGGGCTCGTCCGGGACGACGTACATCTACGCCGGCGACCGCTGGAACACCTCCGACCTGGGGTCCTCCGCGCTGGTCTGGCTGCCCATGACGATCAGCGGCAGCACCCTGTCGGTCGGCTGGCAGAACTCCTGGACGCTGGACCCCGCGGCCGGCACCTGGTCCAACGGCTCCTCCAACCCCGCCGACGGCACCAGGACCCTGGCCAACGCCAACAGTTCGCTGCTGATGGACGTCAGCGGCGGCTCCACCGCGGACGGCGCCGCCGTGATCCAGTGGGGCGCCGACGGCGGCGCCAACCAGAAGTGGACGATGTCCAGGGTGGACGGCAACGTCTACACCCTGACGAGCGCGGCCAGCGGCAAGTGCCTTGAGGTGCCGGGCAGTTCGGCCGACCAGGGCACGCAACTCGACCAGCGGACGTGCGACGGCGGCAGCAACCAGCGCTGGGCGGTGGAAGCCGCGGGGACGTACACCTCGCCCACCGACTCCTGGTTCGTGCTGGTGAACCTGGCGACCGGCTGGGCCGCCGATGTCGCCAACCAGTCGACCACGGCGGGCGACCCCGTCGTCCAGTGGGTGGGCAACGGCGGCTACAACCAGATCTGGGCGCTCGGCTGAGCACCTGACGGCGCCACCGCCGCTCCGGCCGCCACCCCGGCCACCACCCGGTCAGCCGGGCTGGTGGCCGGGGTGAGGCTCGTGCCCGAGGTGCGGTTCGTGCCCGGGGTGTGGCTCGTGTTCGGCGGACGCCTGGGACGCCGTCATGTCGAGCAGCTGCATCGCGTCGTGGTCGGGGGTGCCGGGGTCGGCGGAGTAGACGCCCATCCGGTGCCCGGGGGTGCCTTCGAGCGCCATGCCCTGGAAGGCGAGCGTGATCTCCCCGACCTGGGGGTGCAGAAAGGTCTTGGTGAGGTGCTTGCGGCCGGTGACCTCGTAGCGTTCCCACAGACCCGCGAAGTCCGGGCTCTTCAGCAGGAGTTCGCCGACGAGCTGGGCGAGGTCGGGCGCGTCGGGGTCGGTGCCGGCCAGCGCGCGCAGCCGGGCCACGCAGCCGCGGACCTGGTTGCCCCAGTCGGGGAAGAGCTCGCGCGCGGTCGGGTGGAGGAAGAGGTAGCGGGCGAGGTTGCGCTGGGTGGCGGGCCAGTCGTCCATGCCGCAGTAGAGGGCGAGCCCACCGGGGTTGTGGGCGAGCAGGTCCATGCTGCGGCTCAGGACGTAGGCGGGGTTCGGACGTACCGTCTCCAGCAGCAGCTTCACCGGGGAGCGCACGGCGCGGGTCGGGGCCGGGACGGGCTGCGGCGCGTAGCGGGCGGCACGCACCGCGAGTTCGCGCAGGTGCTGGTGCTCGGCGTCGTCCAGTTGCAGGGCGCGGGCGAGGGCGTCGACCACCGCGGGACTCGGGCGGGTCTCCTTGCCGCGTTCCAGGCGGGTGTAGTAGTCGATGCTGACACCGGCGAGCGTGGCCAGCTCCTCGCGGCGCAGGCCGGGGGTGCGGCGGATGCCGGGCCCCGGGGTCAGGCCGACGGCCTGCGGGCTGGTCTGGGTACGGCGGGCGCGCAGGAAGCGGCCCAACTGCTCGCCGCCGCTGTGGCCGCCGCCGTGCTGCTCGGGTGCCATGGCTCCAGTCTCCCGCCGCCGTCAGCCCGACACGCCCGAGGTGGGGGGCCCTGTCACACCCCCGCTGGCCGTTCCCCGGCAGATCCCGGCCTGCCGGAAGCGCCCGCGCGGGTGCAGGCTCGTAGGTGTGGAGCGATATCCGTACGGGACCGCGGCCGGCCCCGTCGTCCGTGCGCGGCGGGTTCCGCCCTCCGTGCGGGACGACCCCGCGATCCGTGCCGGACAGCCTCCGCCACCCCGGAATTTCCCGCCCGCCACCGACCGTTCGTACCACCGAGATCATCAGGAGAATCGAGAAGCGATGAAGCACATCAAGCTGCGTGACCTGGACGTCTCCCGCATCGGCCTGGGCGCGATGGGCATGTCCCACGGCTACGTCGGCGCGGGGACCGACGACGCCGGGTCGATCCGTACCATCCACCGGGCCCTGGAACTGGGCCTGACGTTCATCGACACCGCGGAGGTCTACGGCCCCTACGTCAACGAGGAACTCGTCGGGCGCGCGCTGAAGGGCCACCGGGACGAGGTGGTGCTGGCGACGAAGTTCGGGCTGATCTCGCACACCGGCCGCCAGGACGGCACCGACAGCAGCCCGGCGAGCATCCGCACCGCGGTCGAGGGCTCCCTGAAGCGGCTGGACACCGACTACATCGATCTGTACTACCAGCACCGCGTCGACCCGGGCACGCCGATCGAGGAGACGGTCGGGACGCTCGCCGAGCTGGTCACCGAGGGCAAGATCCGCGCCATCGGCCTGTCCGAGGCCGGACCCGACACGATCCGCCGCGCCCACGCCGTCCACCCGGTCACCGCGCTCCAGTCGGAGTACTCGCTGTTCACCCGTGACCCCGAGGCCCGCGTGCTGCCGGTGCTGCGCGAGCTGAACATCGGCTTCGTACCGTTCTCGCCGCTCGGCCGCGGTTTCCTGACCGGCACCATCCGCTCCACCGACCAGATCGACCCGGCGGACTTCCGCGCCGACAACCCCCGGTTCACGGAGGAGAACTTCCAGCACAACCTCCGCCTGGCCGACGCGGTCGCCGCCGTGGCCACCGAGATCGGCGCCACCCCGGCCCAGGTCGCGCTCGCCTGGCTGCTGGCCCAGGGCGACGACATCGCCCCCATCCCCGGCACCCGTCGCGTGGCCCGGGTGGAGGAGAACATCGGCGCCGACGCGGTGCGCCTCGACGAGGAGCAGCTCGCGCGGCTCAGCAGCCTCCCCCCGGCCGCGGGCGACACCCACAACGAGGCCCAGATGCGCCTGCTGGAGCGCTGACCCACCTCTCGCCCACGGGCCCGGCGGCATCCGTCGCCGGGCCCGTCCGTGCGACCGGATGCCTGGCGGGTCCGTGCGGCCCGATGGCTGGCGCGTCGGTGCGGCCTGATGCCTGGCGCGTCGGTGCGACGCAGCGGCGCGGACCACCGCGTGGTGCACCAGGTTGTTACCTCTCGGCAGCCCTCCTCGTCCAAGGAGGCGGAACGCGGCGGGCCGGGGATGTCGGACCGTCCCCGGCCCGCTACCGCCACCCGCTCAGGACCCGCTGAGGACATGTCGAGGAGAGATCACGTGAACACCGCTCTGTGGATCGTCGCCGGGCTGCTGGCCGCGGCCTTCCTGGTCGCCGGCGCCAACAAGCTGTTCATCCCCCGGGAGAAGCTGGCCAAGGCCCCCGGCGGGGGATGGGCCCTGGACTTCGACGCCGGGTTCGTCAAGGCCCTCGGCGCCGTCGAGGTCGTGGGCGCCGCCGGACTGGTCCTGCCCGGCTGGCTCGGCATCGCGCAGATCCTGGCGCCGAGCGCCGCGGTGGGCCTCGGCCTGGTCATGATCGGCGCGGCGGTCGTGGAGTCCCGCCGCCGGGAGTTCGTGCACGTCCTGGTGAACGTGGTCTACCTCGCCCTGATCCTCTTCGTGGCGGTCGGCCGCTTCGGCCCCGAGTCCTTCACCAAGTAGCGGGCCCTGAGCGCCGGTCGGGGCTCAGCGGGGCCCCTCCTCGGGGAGATCCTGCTCGACCCAGATCGTCTTCCCCTCCTCCCCGTAGCGGGTGCCCCAGCGGCTGGCCAGGGTGGCGGCGATCAGCAGGCCCCTGCCGCCCTCGTCCTGCGCCCGGGCGTGCCGCAGATGGGGGGAGGTGGTGGAGTCGTCCGAGACCTCCACGGTGAGGTGTTCGTCCCGGATGAGGCGGACCCGCGGTTTCCCGCCCGCGTGCTGGAGCACGTTGGTCACGAGTTCGCTGACCACCATCTCGGTGGCGAACACCTGGTCCTCCAGCCGCCATGCCTCCAACTGCTCGCGGGCGCGCGCCCGGCAGTCGGCGACGGCGGCGCGTTCCCGGGGCGACGTCCACGACACGTGGTCGTCCGGGGCGAGCCGTCGGACCTCCGCGGTCAGCACCGCGCCGCCGTCGCGGGCGCCGCCGACCCGGTCGCCCATGAGGGCGTAGACGATGTTGTCGCAGGCCACCTGGGCGTCTCCCGCCGACCTGCCGGCCGCGCGCCGGAGCAGCGCGAGCGCGTCGTCGTCGCCGGGCGGGTGCAGCATCGAGGCCGAGTAGAAGGTCAGCAGCGTGTCCGGCGCGAGCGTGGTGCGGGCCGTCTCGTAGCTGGAGTGGTGGCCCAGCGCGGGGCCCAGCGGCACCTCGATCGGGGTGGTGACGCCGTCCGCGGTGGTCACCAGCGGTGCGGGCCAGTCCGCGGAGGCGAGCGCGAGGCCACCCGCGATCGGGTCGTAGATCGCGTACAGGCAGCGGGTTTCCCCCGCGGCGGGGCCGGCGACGTTGCCGTTGTCCGCTCGCGCCTCGGGCGACGCCGCGTCCTCCTGCTGGATCGTGTGGGTCACGTCGTCCAGGTGCGCCAGCAGTTCGTCAGGGGCCAGGTCCATCCGGGCGAGCGTGGCGAACGCGGTCCGGAACCGCCCGATGTCCACCGAGGCGCGCAGGCCGTGCTGCGGGATCTGGCCCATGGCCAGGCCCACCCGGGCGCCGGACAGCGGGATCACGTCGAACCAGTGGGTCTGGTGTCTGCTCGGGTTCCAGAAGTACGCCGTGCGGACGGCGGGCACCTGGGGTAGGCGCTGCGGCAGCAGCCTGCGCTGCAAGGTCGTCGCCGCGTTGAGCTCGCGGGTGTACCGGCGCGCGTTCTCCATGTGGACGGCCGCCCGGGCGGTGATCTGCTCGGCCAGCGCCAGGTCATGCCGATCGAACGGCGTGGTGTCCCGCCCGGCCCGGTAGAAGCAGGCCAGCCCCAGCACGCGGCCCCGCTGCACCAGGGGCGCCAGGATCATCGAGTGCACACCCGCCGAACGCAGGATTCCCGCGCGGGCGGCGTCGTGCATGTGCCAGTCCGACGGGCTGCTGCGCGGGTCCACCAGCCGCGGCTTCGTGTCCGCCAGCGCCTGGCTGTACGGAGTGGGGAACGCGAAGCGGCTCGGCTCACCGACCGCGTACAGGCTGGTGAACTCCGTGACGGAGACGAACGCGGCCCGGCGCAGCGGCGAGGTGGCGCTCAGCGGCGGAAGCGGGGCCTCCTCGCCGTGGAAGAGGGCCTCCGCCAGGTCGACGGAGACGACGTCGGCGAACTCCTCGGTGGCCGCCGACGCCAGCTCCTGCGCGGTCTGCATCACGCCCAGTTCCGTGCCCAGCTTCTTGTGCATCGTGACGAGCAGTCGCTCCGCGTCCCGGGACCGGACGCTCTCCGTCACGTTGTGCATGATCGTCGCCGCCCCGACGACATCCGTGCCCTCGCGCAGCGGAAGAGCGAGCACGGAGTAGACCTCCGGCCCCTTCCGGACGTCCTGGACGACGACCGGGCTCGTGCCGGCGGCCCGCTCCTCCGACATGGCCCGGCCGACCAGCGGGCTCAGCGGCAGCGTGGAGTCGAGCTCCTCCACACGGTGACCGACGACGTCGTCGGCCGGCAGGCCGCGCACGGCCAGGCAGGCCGCGTTGCTGCGCACCACCGTCTGCCGGATGTCGTACAACTCCAGGCCCGCGACGGCGTTCTCGAACGCCGACGGCATGTAGGCGCTCTGCACCCGGGCCGTTCCCGGGCTGGCCGCCGATCCGACCGCGGACAGCACGGTGCCCTCGTCGCTCCGCCAGGCGTCGAACTGGACGACCGGCGTGCCGTCCGTCTCGCTCGCTTCCAGCAGGTCCCGCAGCACGTGCAGGGCGGACTCGCCGACGGCGTCGGTCAGGGCGGCCGGCGGGATCTGCGCGGAGCTGCGTACCGCCGTCACCCGCCCCCGGGCATCGAAGCTGAAGGAACCGCTGTCGGGCATCTCGGACCTTCCCTCGCGTGAGGTGCGCGGCCGATCCCCCCACCGGCTCACCACCATTGTCCGGCGCGCGTCGCGCACCTGCACCTTTCGGCCGGTTACCGGGGTTGGGGTGCGGGGTGGTGCGTCGGGACGGCCCGGCCGGGGCGTACGCGGCGGGCGGATGTCCCGGGATCTCGGTCGCCTACACCATGGTCACGATGAGGTAGGCGTTCAGGCTGATCACCAGGGCGCAGATGAGGGCACCGGCCGCCGTGGTGACCGGGCGATTGGTCAGCGGGCCCATCAGGTCCCGGCGTCGGGTGATGACCACCAGGGGGATCAGGGCGAAGGGGATGCCGAAAGCGAGCAGGACCTGGCTGAAGACGAGGGTGGCGGTGACGGGGAACCCCACGCACAGGATGAGCAGTGCGGGTGCCATCGTCAGCGCGCGCCGCGCGAACAGGGGGATGCGGCGGCGCAGGAACCCCTGCATGACGACCTGCCCCGCGCAGGTGCCGACGCTGGCGGAGGAGATGCCGGAGGCGAGCAGGGCGACGGCGAAGGTCATGGCCGCCGCGCCGCCGACGGTACGGCCCAGGTCCTGGTGGGCGGCGGTGATCGCGTCGAGGTCGCCGAGCGTGGTGTGCCGGAACAGGGCGACGGACAGGCAGAGCATGCCCAGGTTGACGGCGCCGGCGATGGTGAACCCCACGGCGCAGTCGATGCGCAGGTAGCGCAGCAGGAACCGCCGCTCGCGCACGTCGCTGGTGCGGACCCGGTGTTGGGTGAGGGAGGAGTGCAGGTAGATCGCGTGCGGCATGATGGTGGCCCCGACGATCGCCGCCGCCAGCACCCCGGTGGTCGATCCGCTCAGGTGGGGCGCCATGCCCGCGGCCGCGCCGCTCGCGGACTGGTGGCCGATGGTGAGCAGGTCGTAGGCGATGCCGGCCAGGACCAGCAACAGCAGCGCGGATATGGCGCGTTCGAAGCCGCGGCAGCCTTTGTGCTGGCAGGCGAGGACCGCGAACGACACCAGGGCCGTGATCACCGCGGCGAGCGGGATCGGCATCGCGAACAGCAGGCTCAGGCCGAGCGCGGCGCCGGCGAACTCCGCCAGGTCCGTGGCCACGGCGACCAGTTCGGCCTGCACCCACATCAGCCGGTTCAGCCACCGCGGTGACAGCTCACGGCACTGCTCGGCCAGGTTCCGGCCCGTGGCGAGCCCGAGCTTGGCCGACAGGTACTGCACGAGCAGCGCCATCACGTTGGCCAGCACGACCACCCACACCAGCATGTAGCCGGTACGGGCGCCCGCCTCGACGTTGGTCGCCACGTTGCCCGGGTCGATGTAGGCGACCGCCACCACGAAAGCGGGCCCCAGCAGCGCCAGCCGGAACCGCCACCTGCCGCGCGAGCGGATGTCGCGGAACTCGCCGAGGACCTGCGCCGGGTCCTGCGCGGCCGCCCCGCGTACCGGGCGGGTGGCGACCGGGGCGGTCACCGCAGCGGCCCTTCGTCCGTACCTCGCGGGCAGGACACCGTATATCGGCGGGACGATGGCGGGAATGCGGGGTGATGAGCGAACACGGTTTCCCCTCTCGTCCCTTTGCCGTTCCCCGACGCCGGAGTACCCGGGCCGTACGAAGAGCCTGGGACCACCGGATCACCGGCGCGTCACCGCGCCGTCACCTTCCCATCCGCCCGGCGAGGCGGGTCGCGGCAGACCGCCGCGCACACGCAGGGAATTCGGTTCCTCGCAGTGCGCGTTCGGGCCCGCGCGGGACCTTTCGGCGCGGATGTGTCGATGGACGCGCGATGTTCCAATGGGAGTGACGCGACACTCGTGCAGTGCAGCAACACCGGCCTTCCAGGCCCGAGGAGACGCAATGCATAAGCGGTCCGACGAAGCCCTTCCCGACCACTTTCCGCATCTGACGCTGATGGGCAGTTTCGATCTGCGACACGACGGGCGGTCGATAGTGATCGCCCCCGCCGGGCAGCGCCTGATGAGCCTGCTCGTGCTGAGCCGCCGGACGGTCACCCGCGAGTACGTGGCCGAGAAGCTGTGGCCGGACTCCTCCGGCGCCCAGGGGGCGCGCTGCCTGCGCTCGGCCTTGTGGCGGTTGCCCAAGCTCAGCCGCCCCCTCGTCGTCGCCACGGTCGGCACCCTCCAGGTTTCCGGCGACCTGCGAACGGACCTGGCGGTCACCGAGGAGGTCCTGCGCCGGGCGATCCGCTCGGCGGAGCCCTCGGCGCGTGAGAGGCCGGACGAGATTCCGGCGCCGGACCTCGACCCGGCGGACCAGGCGCTGCGCTGCGACCTCCTGCCGGAGGCGTGGGACGAGTGGGTCGTCATCGAGCGGGAGCGGCTGCACCAGATGCGGCTGCACGCGCTGGAGTCGCTCGCCCGCGTCCACCGGTCGGAGGGCCGCTTCGGGCAGGCGCTGGACGCCGCGCTGCGAGCGGTCGCCGGCGAGCCGCTCCGCGAGAGCGCCCACCGCCAGGTCATCGAGACCTACGTCGCGGAGGGCAACCTCAGCGAGGCCATCCGGCACTTCAAGGAGCTGCGAGACCTCCTTCGCGCCGAGCTGGGGGTGGAGCCGTCGCCGTCGCTGCGCCGCATCATGGCGAACACCGTCGGCGCGGCGCGCGCCGACCGTGACGTTTAGGTGGCGGCGGTTCGTCAGCGTGAAGTCATGGCTGTTATCGAGACCCCCACCGGAACCCTGATCCTTCGTGTGTGGCTGGAGCCAGGCCAGACGCCTCCGCTGCGCGCCCGCCTGCTGGTCGTCGACAGCGTGCAGCAGGCCCCGGTCGCGTACGCGGCTGCCGCGGGCGTGGACGAGATCTGCGCACAGGTCCGCAGATGGATGGAGAAGTGGAGCGAGAACACGGAGCGTCCGGACGGCTGACGGCTGACGCCGTTCCGGCCGGGACCGGCGTCGGACCAGGCGCGACGGTCCGAATTGGACAAGGTTGCTTCCCGGACGCAAGCTGGTTTCATCTGGATCGCAGCCGGCGGGAAACGGTCTTCATGGCCGATGTACTTCTCACCGAGCCGGAATCGCGGAATCTCGGAATCGCGGAGACGCAAAACGCGGAAGCGCGCAAACCCAGAAAGGGGACGCGCGTAAACCCGTAGACCCGGAAAACCGTCATTCCCGTGTGGTCCGGGTTCACCTACGGTGCGGAAGGTGATGACGTGGCTGACACACCCCATGGCCCCGCCGGAGAAGATCCCGAAAAACTCTTCCCGAATTCCAATCCCGCCCGCCACGAAGACGACCTGCGGTCGATGGTCCGGATCAATCTGCGGCCTCTTGCCACGCCGATGCCGGTCGGTCTGTTCACCGTCGCCATCGACTCGGTCGTGGTCTCGTCCTACCAGTACGGAATTCTTCCGCAGAGCGCCCAGACCGCGGTCGCGCTCGTCGTGTTCCCCGCTTTCGTCATCCAGGTCATCGTGGGAATCTTCGCGCTGCTCTGCCGTGACGCCACCGCCGCGACACTCATGATGAGCTTCGCCGCCAGCTGGCTCATCGAGGCGGGCATCTTCTTCTTCCACCCGGCCCAGACGAGGGAAGTGCTGGGGATCTTCCTCATCACGTTCGCCGTCTTCGTCCTGCTGATCCTGCTGACCGCCGCGGCGAAACGGGCGCTGGCCGCGGTCCTGCTGGTCGCCGCGCCCCGGTTCCTGGTCTCCGGCATCGCGGGGGTCACGGGCAACGACACCATCGGCAAGGTCGGCGCGGTCCTCGGCTTTTTGCTCGCCGGGGTCGCGATGTACACCGCCTGGGCCCTGCTCTTCGAGGAGACCCGCGGACGCGCCGTCCTGCCGGTCGGCCGTATCGGCCCCGCCCGCGCCACCAGCAGCGACCTCGCCGGCCAACTGCGGGACATCGAACGGCAGGCCGGAGTCCGCCGAACCCTGTGACCGCCGCCGTGAGGGCTGTTCATGCCATGTCAGGAGGATGCCGTGCACGACACGCTGATCGACCGCACCTACCAATGGCTCGTCCACCGCAGGCACCGCGCGCAGACCGCAAGTTCGCGGCCAGGTCCTGACGGGTTCGGGCTCGATCCGGCGCTGGTCGGTCGATTCACCGACGGCACGCTGGGGGCGCAGGACGAGGCCCGGCTCGCCCAGGAAGTGGCCGAACTCGTCCCGCATGCCGAGGACCTGCCCTTCAAGGGGGAGGAGTCCCTCAACCGGGTCATCTCGTATCTCGGCGGCGAGGTCGAGTTGATGACCTGGCTGGACCGGCACCCCGGCCGGCCACGGCTGACCGCGCGGATCTCCGCCCTGCTCGGCCTCCTCGACGAGTACGCCGCCGACCCGGGAGTCGTCGGCGCCCTCCGGGCCGCCCGGGAGCGCGAGCCGTATCCCGCCGCGCTGCGCGCCTACCTGGTGCCGCAGACCAACGAGGACACGCTGTCCGCTCTCGCCTACCGGGTGAAGGAACTCCTCTCCGACCAGCGGGAGAAGGACGCGATCGGGCTCGCCGACGCGGTCGCGGAGTGGGTGCGCCAGGCCGTGGCCGACGCGGACGACCCCGGAACGGCGGCCCGGAACCTGGCCGACCTCCTGGCCCGCGCCGAAAGCGACCTCACCGATGCCACCCCCGCCCAACCGTGAGACCGGGTACGGCGGTTCACCTCGGTTGATCGGGCGTGGCCGGGGGGCGGAGGCGGCCGTCGTGGATTTCGGCGATCCGGTCGGCCGCGGTCAGGTGGGCGTGGTCGTGGGTGACCAGGACGGTCGCGGTGGACCGGTGGCGGGTGAGGCGGGCGATCAGGTCGATGACGGCGGCGCCGCGTTCGTGGTCGAGGGCGCTGGTGGGTTCGTCGACCAGGAGCACGGTGGGGTCGTTCATCAGGGCGCGGGCGATGTTGACGCGCTGGCGCTGGCCGCCGGAGAGCTGGTGGGGGCGGCGTGCGGCCTGGTCGGCCAGACCGACGGCATCGAGCAGGTCCATGGCCCGGTTCCTGGCCGTACGGGGCCGCCGGCCATCGATCCGCGCCATGACCTGGAGCTGTTCGGCGGCGGTGAGGGCCGGCAGGAGGTTGGGCTGCTGGAAGACGATGCCGATCCTGCGGCGGCGCAGGCCGGCGAGTTCCCCGCGGCTCAGGGCCTCGGTGGGCGTGCAGTCGATCGTGACGGTGCCGGTGTCGGGGGTGACGAGGGTCGCGGCCACCGCGAGGAGGCTGGACTTCCCGCTGCCGGAGGGGCCGATGACGGCGGTCAGGGTGCCCTTGGGGACCTGAAGGGTGACCTGGTCGAGGGCGGTCAGGCGGGACCCTCCGTCGGGATAGGTGAGGGTGATGCCGGCGATGTCGAGGCTCATCGGGCGCTCCCCAGGGCGGTCAGCGGGTCGACGGAGGTGATGCGCCGGACGGACAGGGCGGCGCCGAGCGCGCCGAGCGCGATCATCACGGCGGCCGGGACCAGGACGGTGGCGGGTTCGAGGAGGAAGGGCACGGCCGAGCCGGCCACGAGGGCGCCGACGCCGGCGGCGATAGCGGTGCCTGCCAGGGTGCCGCCGACCAGCAGGACCAGGGCTTGTCCGAGGGCGTCCCCGAGCAGGCCGGCGGTGGACGCGCCCAGCGCCTTGAGGACCGCGACGTCTCCGCTGCGCTGGATGGTCCACACGGTGAAGAAGGCGCCGACGACCAGCGCGGAGATCGCGAACAGGAAGCCGCGCATCAGCTGGAGGGAGCCGTTCTCGGAGGTGTAGGAGCCGATCGCGGACAGCGAGTCGTCCTTGCCGACCGTCCTCGTGCCCGCGGCCGCGTCGGCCGCCTTCACGTCGACACCGGGAGAGGTCGTCAACGCGATGACCGTGGCGGTCGGGCCGCCGGACTTGCCCGTTGGGGGTGCGGCCTTCCGCCAGGTGTCGAGGCTGGTCCACAGGACGGGGACGTGGCTGAAGGAGGCGTTCCCGCGCACCGCCGCGACGGTGACCTGCCGGCCGGCGAGGGCGATGCTGTCGCCCGTGGAGACGTCGAGATGGTCGGCGGCGGCCGTGGACAGGACCACCGCGTGGTCGTCGATCTCGTCGCTGTCGGGGGCCAGCGGGGAGTGCGGCCGCACCCCGAAGGCCGACACCCCGGTGCTCCGGTCGCCCGCGGTCGCCCTGGTGGTGGTGATGCCCAGCGGTTCCGCGCTGCTCACGCCGGGTGTCCTGGCCCACCGCCGCCACTGCTTCTCCGTGACGGTGGAGTCGGCGTACGACAGCGCTTCGCCCGTGGCCGGCACGCCGAAGGCGATCCGGTCCGCGGGCAGGCCGGTGATCGCGGAGATGTTCTGCCGGCCCAGCCCGGCGGTCAGCCCCGACAGCAGCCCGACCAGCAGGGTGATCAGCACGATGACGGCCCCCATCAGGGCAAAGCGCCCCTTGGCGAACCTGAGGTCTCTCCAGGCGACGAACACGGCTGGGGCCTGCCTTTTCATGGGGTGGCGCGGCGGTGGAAGCGAGGTGCGTCACGTGCGCCGGGCGGGTGGACGCGGTGTGCCTCCGCCGCCGGCGGGGTGGACGCGGTGTGTGCCTCCACCGTCGCCGTCAGGACCGCACCCGGGCATCTGGCCCAGGACAGCACTTGCCGCACCGAAAGGCCGCACCCGGTCTGTAACTTTCGACGGAGGCCGGGAGCGGCCGCGTCTGCTTAGCCTGGAGGGACTGTGAACATCACCGCCCCCGCGAACGTCACCGCCTCCGCGAACGTCACCGCCCCCGCCTTGACCCCGACCACCCGCGCCCTGGCCTGGTGCCTGCATCTGCTGGTCGTCGCCCTGCTCGCCCTGGCCGCCGGCCAGGCCGTGATCGACCACCGCCCGCACGCCGGAGCGGTCATCGCGGCGGCCGCGGCGTGCGCCGTGACGTACGCGGCCGGACCCGTGCTGCCCCGGGTGCACGGCTCGCGCCGGGCCGCCGCACTGTGGCTGGCCGCGATGGGCGCTGTCTGGCTGGTGCTGCTGGCCCTGTCCTCCGACGGGGTGTGGCTGGCGTTCCCGCTCTACTTCCTCCAGCTCCACCTGCTGCCCCGCCGCGCCGGACTCGCCGCGGTCGCGGCCACCGCGGTGTCGGCCATCGCCGGCTACTCCGCACACCAGGGCTCCTTCAGCGCGGCCATGGCGATCGGACCGGCCCTCGGCGCCGCCGTGGCGGTGGCAGTGGTCTGGGGCTACCAGGCCCTGTACCGCGAGAGCGAACACCGCAGGCGCCTGGTCGAGGAGCTCACCGCCACCCGTGCCGACCTGGCCGCCGCGCAGCACGCCGCCGGTGTGCTGGCCGAACGCGAGCGCCTGGCCCGCGAGATCCACGACACCCTCGCCCAGGGCCTGTCCAGCATCCAGTTGCTGCTGCGCGCCGCCGAACGGGCCCTGCCGCACCGGCCGGACAGCGCCGCCCGCTACGTCGACCAGGCACGGAACGCCGCCGTGGACAACCTCGCCGAGGCGCGGCGTTTCGTCGTCGCCCTCGCCCCGCCCGCTCTGGAGGGCACCACCCTCGCCTGCGCCCTGGAACGCCTGTGCACCGCCACCAGCACCCGGCACCAGCTCACCGCGCGCTTCCAGGTCGTCGGCGACCCCGTAACGCTGCCGACCGCGCACGAGGTCGCCCTGCTGCGCATCGCCCAGTCCGCCCTCGCCAACACCGTCCGGCACGCCGCGGCCACCACCGCCGAGGTCACCCTCAGCTACCTGGACGACCGCATCGCCGTGGACGTCGTCGACGACGGGCACGGCTTCGACCCCGGACGGCTGCCCGTCCCGGACCCGGAGGCCGGAGGGTTCGGGCTGGCGGCGATGCGGGCCCGCGTGCACGCCCTCGGCGGCGCCCTCGCCGTCGAGTCCGCTCCCGGCCACGGCGCTTCCGTGGCCGCGCGCCTTCCGCTCGCGCCCGCAGCAGAGGCCCGCTCGTGACCGACCGCCCCATCCACCTGCTCCTGGCCGACGACCACCCCGTCGTACGGGCGGGGCTCCGCGCCGTGCTGGAGACCGAACCCGGGCTCGTCGTGGTGGCCGAAGCCGCCACCGCCGAGGAGGCCGTGACCCGCGCCGCCCGAGGAGACATCGACGTCGTCCTCATGGACCTTCAGTTCGGCAGGGGGATGAACGGCGCCGAGGCCACCGCCGCCATCACCGCCCGCCCCGGCGCGCCCCGCGTGCTGGTCGTCACCACCTACGACACGGACGCCGACACCCTGCCCGCCATCGAGGCCGGCGCGACCGGCTACCTGCTCAAGGACGCCCCGCCGGAGGAGCTGGCCGCCGCCGTACGCACCGCCGCCGCGGGCCGTACCACCCTGGCGGCCACCGTCGCGGACCGGCTGATGCACCGGCTGCGCACCCCCGGCGCCACTCTGACCCGGCGCGAGACCGAGGTCCTGGCCCTGGTCGCCAAGGGCCTGTCCAACGGGGCCGTCGGCGACCGGCTCCACCTCACGGAGGGGACGGTCAAGTCCCACCTGGCGCACATCTACGCCAAGCTCGACGTCGACTCCCGCACCGCCGCCGTCGCCACCGCGACCGAACTCGGCCTCATCCGCAGGCGGTAGCGGGCGCGGCACTCCGGCGCCTGCCTCAACTCCTCAGTGCCATAACGCGTCACCGCGTCACCGCCGCACCGCGTCAGCCGGTCCGGACAGGGAGGGACACGAGTCCGCGCATCAGGCGGGTGCGGCGCCACTCCAACCGGTCGACCGACGTGGCGAGTCCGAGCCGGGGGAAGCGGCTCAGGATCGCGCGCAGGGCGATGTCGGCTTCCGCCTTGGCCAGCGGGGCCCCGACGCAGCGGTGGATGCCGTGGCCGAAGGCCAGATGGCCGGTGGCCTCGCGGTCGAGGTCGAGCCGGTCCGGCGCGGGGAAGCGCTTCGGGTCGCGGTTGGCGGCTCCGAGGTTCACCAGCACGGGGACGTCGGCCGGGATCTCGGTGCCGCCGAGCGTGAGGGCCCGCGTGGTGAACCGGAACGTGGCCGTGCTGACCGGCGGGTCGTAGCGCAGCAGTTCGTCGAGGGCGGCGGGGATGCGTTCGGGGTCGGTGCGCAGGCGTTCCAGTGCGGAGGGGTGCTGGAGGAGCGCCAGGACGGCGTTGCCGAGGAAGTTGGTGGTGGTCTCGTGGCCGGCCACCAGCAGCAGCACCGCCAGGGAGACCAACTCGTGCTCGCTGAGGTGGTCCTGCCCGTCGCGCGCCGCGATGAGCTGGTCCAGGAGCGAGTTGCCGGGCCGGGCCCGCTTGGCGGCGACGAGACCGGTCACGTACGCGGCAAGGGAGTGCGATGCCGCGTCGATGAGATCGGGTTCCCCGGCGGCGAACAGTTCGGCGGACCAGCGTTGTACGTCGGGCCGGTCGGGCTCCGGGACACCGAGCAACTCGCAGATCACGATGACCGGCAGGGGCACCGCCAGGTCGGCGACGAGGTCGGCCTGCCCGCCGACCGGCCACCGGTCCAGCAGCGCGTCGGTGGTCCGGGCGATGAACGGGCGCAGCCGTGTGACGGCGCCGGTCGTGAACGTCCTGGTCACCAGCTTGCGGAGGCTGGTGTGCCGGGGCGGATCGGTGGCCACCATGGTCTGCGCGACCGCCGGGTGCATGCGTCGCCGCGAGTTCCGGCCGGCGAAGAAGGCGGCGGTGTCCTTGGACAGCCGGGGGTCGGCCAGCGCCTGCCGGGCTTCCTCGTAGCCGAGGACCAGGTAGCCGGCCTCCCGGTCCGAGCGGGCCTTCCCGTCCGAACCGGCTTCCCCGTCCGAACCGGTGGGCACGGCCTGGACCGGGCACGCGGAGCGCATGGCCGCGTATGTCGGGTACGGGTCGCGGGTGGGGTCGGTCATGTGATCACGCTCCAACAGGCGTCTCGCGGCCGGCAACCCCCGCACGACGGCGGCCTCGACGGTCGCGGGCTCCTCCTTCGGCTCCCCCCGTCACGGCGTCGGCGGCGCGCTGGACCGTCTCCCGGACCGGACCGGCCCGGAGCGGCAGGGGCGAAGAGCGAGACTACCGCCGCTGGTCTGGCCGACCCGGCGTTGGCGCAGGCGGGTCGAGCGTGTCGAATGCCCGTCGAGGCACCGGGATCGCCGCTCACGCGGCTACCGGGGGAGTACGACGTCCGAGCCGGCGACGCGGCCGGTACCGGCTCGCCGGTGGCGCCGGGCCGGCGGCCAGGTCGGCGGTGATGTGGCAGGTGGGGACGGATGGGCTGCTGGTGTCTTCCCACGTCGGCCGGGCCGGCATCGCCGACGATTCCCCCCGCGCGTCGCGCGCTCGGGATGGGACACTGGCGGAGCCGGACCCGGGGGGATCGCCGTGCATGGCCCAGGAGTTGAGCCATGCCGGCGACTACGGTGGCACCGGCACCGGCACCGGCATCGGCACCGGCGTCAGGATCTGGTGCCGGCGTCCTGGCCGCGCTCTCGCGTACGGGTGTCCGTGCCGCGCGGTCCGAACGGCCCAGCAGGGCGGATGGAAGGAATGGGAGGACGGCGTTGACCGATCAGGGGTTCTCCGTGGAGGAGATCGACACCGGCAGGCCCCACCCGGCCCGCATGTACGACTACTACCTCGGTGGCAAGGACAACTACGAGGTCGACCGCGAGGCCGCGCAGCGCGTGATCGACCTGTTCCCGGACATCGTGACGATGGCGCAGGGCAACCGGCAGTTCATGCACCGGGCGGTGCGGTACATGGTGGACAGCGGTATCCGGCAGATCATCGACATCGGTACCGGCATACCCACCGTGCCCAACACCCACCAGGTGGCGCACGAGGTGTCGCCCGAGGTGCGGGTCGCGTACGTGGACAACGACCCGATCGTGGCGACGTATGCGGGAGCGCATCTGCTGGGTGCGGGGAACACCGGATTCCTCCTCGGTGATCTGCGCGACCCGCAGAGCATCCTGGGCCATCCGACCATCAGGGAGCTGATCGACTTCGACCAGCCGGTCGGGCTGATGCTGGTGGCGATCCTGCACTTCATCCGGGACGACGAGGACCCCGCGGGGTTGGTGGCCGCCTACCGGGACGCGCTGCCCGCCGGCAGCCACCTGCTGCTCAGCCACACGACCGGCGACTTCCACCGGCTGGACGGCGACGCGGGGGAGGCCCGGGACGTCTACCGGGACAAGGGGGCCACCGCCACCCTCACCCTGCGCTCCCACGAGGAGGTGCTGGGCTTCTTCGACGGCTTCGAGCTGGTCGAGCCAGGGCTGGTCCAACCGCCGCTCTGGCGCCCTGACGAACCGGTGCCGACGGAGGAGGAGTTGGCGCATGTCGGCTTCTACGGCGGCGTCGGCATCAAGCGCTGACTCCCCGGCCCCACCTGGTGCGCGGCGCCGGCGGTCCGTACCCGGGCCGCCGCGCCCGCTGCCGCACCGCACCGGCGCGGCGGCGGTCCGCTCCGGCGCACCCGCCACCGCACCCGCACCGCGAGGCGCCACGCACCCGCACCGCACCGGCGTGCGCCTGCCGAGGCATGCCGCGTGCCGAGGCATGGCGCCTGCCGAGCCGTGGCGTTAGTCCAGACTATTGACGCGTGCATGTCGCCTGGTTAATTTCGGTGAGCGCTCTCCTCATGGCCCGCGTCCGCCTCCACCGTCACGGCCGCCCCGGCCGTCGCTCCGTTCCATGCGCGAACTCCCGGACTCCGGGGACGATTTGGCAACGTTGTCAGGTGTCTCGGCAACGTTGTCGGATGGTGTCCGCCCGCCCGGTCCAGCCGCGCGCCCCGCACCTCGGACGCCACCCGCGGGAGAGCGTTCCCGGCACGTCGGCGGTCCTTGCCCGTCCCCGCCGCCGTGTTGGGACCCTCGCCACCCCCACACGAGCAGGTGACAGTATGAAGAGATTGGTCCAGTGGGTGCTGACGCTGGCCGCCGCGACGGGGCTCGCCGCCGCGTCGCCGGCCGCGGCCCACGCCCTCGCTCCGGCCGGCGCGCCCGGCTCATCCGGCTCATCCGGCCAGGTGAAGACCGCACACGCGTGTTCCGCGCCGCTGCACCCCGGTGCCCCGGTCTGCTACGCGCTGGTCCGCACCGACCTGCACGCGCTCCATGACGACGCGCTGTCCCCGCGGGCGAACCCGTCCGGCTACGGCCCCTCGGACCTCCAGCAGGCGTACAACCTGGCCTCCGCCGCCGCGTCGAGCGGCGGCGGGGCGACCGTGGCCGTCACGGAACTGGCGGACAACCCGAACCTCGAGTCGGACCTGGCGACGTACCGCTCGCAGTACGGCCTGCCCGCGTGCACCACGGCCAACGGGTGCTTCCGGAAGGTCAACGGGAGCGGCCAGCAGGGCGACTACCCCGGCGGGGACCCGGGTTGGGGCACGGAGGCGTCGCTGGACGTCGACATGGTCTCCGCGGTGTGCCCGCTGTGCCACATCCTGGTGATCGAGGCCGGCGACCTGGACGCGGCGCAGAACCTGGCGGTGTCGCTCGGCGCCCACTTCATCTCCAACAGCTGGGGGACCGGCGACGGTTCGGGCGACGCCGGCGCCGACGCGGACTTCGACCACGCCGGGGTGGTGGACGTCGCCAGCTCCGGCGACGGCGGCTACGGGGTGAGCTTCCCGGCCACCTCGAAGTACGTCGTCGCGGCCGGCGGCACCAGCCTGCACCAGGACTCCGGTACCTCGCGCGGCTGGACGGAGTCGGCCTGGTCCGGCTCCGGGGCGGGCTGCTCGTCGTGGGAGTCCAAGCCGGCCTGGCAGACCGACACCGGCTGCGGCGGCAACCGGACCGTCGCCGACGTCTCGGCGGTCGCCGACCCGGGCACGGGCGTGGCCGTCTACGACACCTACGGGCAGGGCGGCTGGTTCGTGGTCGGCGGCACCAGCGCCTCCTCGCCGATCATCGCCTCGACCTTCGCGCTCGCCGGCGCCCCCGCCACGAACGCCGCGTCCGTGCTCTACGGCCACCCGTCCGCGCTCAACGACGTGACGTCGGGCTCCGACGGTTCGTGCAGCCCCTCCTACCTGTGCACCGCGACCGCCGGCTACGACGGCCCCACCGGCCTGGGCACCCCCAACGGCCTCGGCGCCTTCGACGGCAGCGGAAGCACCAGCCCGCAGGGGACCGGGCCGATCGTCTCGGGCGTCTCCTCCTCGCTGTGCGTGGACGACCGCTCCTCCGACACCACCAACCTCAACCCCGTGCAGATCTGGAACTGCAACGGCAGTTCCGCCCAGCAGTGGACCGTCGCCGCCGGCAACACCCTCCAGGCGCTGGGCAAATGCCTGGACGTGGACAACTCCGGCACCGCGGACGGCACCACCGTCGACCTCTACGACTGCAACAGCACCTCCGCCCAGGTCTGGCAGCCCCAGTCCAACGGCTCGCTGCTCAACCCCAACTCCGGCAAGTGCCTGGACGACCCGAACAGTTCGACGTCCGAGGGCACCCAACTCCAGATCTGGGACTGCAACGGCACCGGCGCGCAGCACTGGGGCCTGCCCAACTGACCGTTGACCGCTGAACTCTGAGCGCTCAGCGGGTGGCGTGCCCGACGGAGACGTCGGGCACGCCACACTCCGTCCCGGGCGGTGAACGCCTCGCGCGGTGCGGATTCCTTCGCGCGACGCGGATGCCCGGGCGCGATCCCGGTCGCAACCTTGACACCGCGTGTCGGCTGGTCAGGTCTATCTGCCGCTTTCCCGGTGACTGATCCGGCGTCGCTACGGTGTGTCACCGTCGGCGCCCTCCATGATCCCGGTGAAGGCCGCACACGGCGGCCGAGTCTGCACGGAGGAGACCGATGAAACGCGCCATGAAGACGCTGGGCACCCTCGCCGCTGCCGCGAGCATCGCGATGGCCGTCCCCGCGTTCGCCCAGGCGGCCGCGGGCACGTTGATCGTCGACGGACGCGCCTACCAGAACCCGCAGGGCTGCTACGACTCGAACCGGTGGCCGCTGACCGTGGACAACCAGACCGACCAGCCGGTGGTCGTCTACAGCGGCCCGCGCTGCTCGGGTGACCTGCTCCGCGTCGTCGGCCCGGGCGAGCGGGCCGTCAGCGAGTTCGGCCAGAGCGTCTTGGTTCCCGACTCGAACGACGACTGAGCCGACCGCCCGAGATGTGGCAACGGGGAAGCGGGGAACGGGAAACGGGAAGGACCGGATCATGATTCCGGAGCACGACGACGTCGCTCCGCTGGTTCTTCTCGCGAACTTCGCTTCCCCGGTGCCGGCGAGTCTGGACGCGAGCGAGGCGGTGCGGGGGTGGTCGGAGCAGGCGCCCCGGAAGGTCTGGCTGACCCGGCCCGGTGACGTGCTGGTCAGCCCGGTCCCGATCCCGGAGGACTTCCGGCGCTACGCCGGAGGGCTGCTCGGGTTCCCCCACGAGACGGTGGAGGTCGTCGTCGTTCCGGACCTGCCGGGAACCGGCATGCCGGAGGCCGTCCGGCGGCACGGCCTCGGCGGAACCCTCCAGGACCTGGCCCGCCGGCATCCCGGGACGCGGCTGCTTCCTCTCGTGCTGGACGGCGCGGCGGTCGCGCTGGCCGCCGAACTCGGCATCCAGGTCTTCCCGTTCGCGTCCGGCCGGCCCGGCGCCGGCGTGCTGGGCGCGGTGGACCGGCTCAACACGAAGACCGGGTTCCGCGCCGTCGCGCGGGAGCGGGGCATCCGGATGCCGGAAGGCCAGGTGTGCCAAGGCGCCGAAGTGCCGGGTGCGGTGGCGCGGATGGTGTCCAGGTTCGGGCGGGTGGTGGTCAAGGCGGACCGCTCCGCGGGCGGCGTCGGCATGCGGTTCGTCTCCCGCGGCGACCCGGCCGCCGGAGCGGAACCGGACGGGACCGGGCTGTGGGTCGTGGAGCGCTGCGTCCAGTACACGAAGGAGGTCAGCGTGCAGTGCGTCGTCGAGGCGGCCGGGCCACGGGTCGTGTTCAGCGGCGAGATGCTCACCCACGACGGCTCGTTCACCGGCTACCGCTCACCGCTTCGCGACGTACCCGCCGAGGTGATCGCGGAACTGCACGCGTGGGGCGTCGCCCTCGGACAGCACCTCGCCGACCACGGGTACGCCGGGCCGTACAGCATCGACGCCCTCCTGGACGACGACGGAACGCTCCACGCCACCGAGAGCAACGTACGGCGCACGGCCACCACCACACCGCAGGCCATGGTCACCCGCCTCGGCCACGCCGCCGGCCGCCCGGCGCCCGCCTGGCTCATCGCCAAACGGACCGCCCGCACCCCGCACACGCTCACCCAGGCCGTCCGGCGCCTGGACACCACCGGACTGGCCTACGGCTCCGCGCACGGCGAAGGCGTCGTCCTGTACGCCGGCGGCGCCGCCTGTCCCAGCGGGGCCGGGACCCACTGGCGCTACGCGGTGATGGGCCCCGACCGCCCGCGGATCGAGGAACTGGAGCGCGAACTCGCCGCGGTACTGGACCTGGTCGAGCCCTGACCGCTCCCGGCGACCCGTCGGACGTGCTGCTCCTCCGCCCCTGCCCCCTCTCCGCCCATGGACTCGGAACCGCTGCCGGGCCGACCGGCGCTCAGGTCACCAGCGCGGCTTGGCCGGGTCGAAGTCCGGGTGGAACCGCCGCATGTAGCCCGTGTCGTCGCGGCCGGTGATGCCCTGCCGCAGGTAGTTCTCGTGCAGCCGGGCGAGCGCGTCCCGGTCCAGCCGCACGCCGAGCCCCGGCGACGTCGGCACCGGCACGGCCCCGTTCACGAAGGTCAGCGGATGCTCCACCACGTCGACGCCGAGCTGCCACGGCGTGTGGGTGTCCGCGGCGTTGAGCAACGGCGGGTCGGAGAACGCGATGGGCGTGATGCGACGACGACCCGGCGTACCCGAAGGACAACACCGTCGTCACCGCCGACCCAGGGGTGGTGACGGTCACCGACGGGACGGCGCGGCTGGGCGACGACGACCGGATCGCCGCGCAACTTCCCGGCTACCACCGCATTCCCGTCGACCGCATCGGGCTGAGGTGACCACCCGGAAGGCGGCGCGACAGCCGAAAGGAGCGGGCCCGTGTCCCTGACACGGGCCCGCTCCTCCGTCTGCCTGTCCGGCTACCGCACGTCGTAGGCGCGGGTGACGGTCTGGGTGACCGCGTTGCCGTTCGCGTCGGTGAGGGAGACCTTCAGCGTGACCTGCTTGCCGGCGGCGCCGGTGTGGTCGAGGACAGCGGTCCACTTCCCGTGCTGCTGACGGGTCGGCGCCTGGGTCCAGGTGGCGCCGTCGTCGTAGGAGTAGGACAGCGCGGCCGCGGTGATCGCGCCCGGGGCGTACCCGGCGTGGCCCTCCGCCGACAGGCCGACCGTGATGCCGCTCCGCGCGGGCAGCGTGTTCGTACTGTCCACCGGCAGGTCGTACGCCGGGAACAGGATCGGCAGGCCACGGGAGGAGACGTCCGGCTCCAGGTGCGAGCGGAAGCTCCAGGTGGTGGTGACGGCGGTGGAGCGCAGCCAGTTCGGGTCCGAGGTCGGGATCTTGGACAGGTTCTGGGTGAGCTCGTAGGCGGAGTCCTCGGGCGGCACCGTGAACACGTCGTACGGATACGCGCTGGTGGCGATCTGCTCGCCGTTGCGCTTCAGCACCAGGTTGCCGAGGTCGCCGAACGACGCGCCGTCGGACCAGTGGTCACCGGAGGCGTCGAGCCACAGCGCGCTCTGGAAGCCGATCAGGTCGCCCTGCCGCTCGGCGGCCAGTTCCCACTTGCCGTCCGTGTCGCGCGGCGCCGCCGGCCGCAGGAGACCGCGGTACCACTCCTCGGTACGGCGCTCGCCGGCCCGGTAGGTGCGGTTCTGGTCGCCCATGTACGCGGCGAACGGGAAGCTGGTCATCGCGCCGTGCTGCCAGACGTCGTCGCCGGTCGTGTAGTAGGCGGTCCGCGTCCCCGGTACGTGGACCGGGTCGAACAGGCTCACCGTGATGCTGGTGCCGCTGTCCCAGGAGGGGACGAGGAACAGCCCGTCCATGTAGTCGGCTTCCTTGCCGAGGGCGTACCACTTCTCGGTGACCTGGGCCAGCTTGGTGTCCCGCGGCCGGTAGACCTGGTCGGACGTCAGCGGGCCCTGGGTCGGGAACGAGAGGTTGTAGACGTACGGCGAGCCGTTCTGCGTACCGGTCGCGCGCCAGGTGGGCCGGAACTCGAAGGTGCCCTTCTTCGCGCGCCCGTCGACGGAGGCGTAGAACTTCTGCACGTCGCTGCCGGCCATCAGCGAGCCGCTCAGCTGCCAGGTGTCGTCCCAGGTGCGGCCGTAGCTGAAGGTGGTGTGGCTCACCGTCGAGGGGCGGTCGGTGCGCACGCTCAACCGGTGCGCCGTGCGGGCGTCCAGGACGATGGTGGTGTCCCGGGTGAGGTGGACCTGCGGGCGCGCGAGGTAGCCGATGGATTCGACGGCGTTGTCCGCGTCGTAGGTGGCCACGAAGCCGGAGAGGGCGTAGTCGCCCGGCCGCACGCTGTACGTCTGGTCGCTCGCGCCGTCGTTGCTGCGGCGCTCGCCCTTGGCGGTGTCGAGGCTGACCAGGTCCACGGACGAAGCGCCGGTCGCGGGCGCGCCGTTGCGGTCGACGACCTTGACCCGCAGGGTGAGCGTCTCCGGCTGGACGTAGAGCGTGACCGGCACGGAGACGTGCGCGCCGCCGCCGGTGGCCGTGATCCGGCCGGTGACCGCTCCGTACTGGGCGGCGGTGAGACGGGCGGTCGGATCGATCCGCACCGGCACCTGGACGGTGGCCCCCGCGGGAACGCTCACCTTGCCCTGCGCCGGCTTGATGACGGGGGAGCCGACGTCGCTGCCGTCGTTGCCGTGCACGCCGCTGACCTTGAGACCCAGCGTGACCGAGGCCGTGCCGGTGTTGGTGAAGGGCACCTGCACGGTGGTGCGGTCCGAGGCGTCCTGCGGCCAGTTGTAGCTGCCGCCTTGCACGGCCGGCGCGGAGAGCACCTTCTGGTGCACCGCCGCGTACACGTCGAGGACACCGCCCCCGGTCTGGTCGGCGCCCGCGACCTTGCCGCCGGTACGGGCGGAGGAGACCAGCGCGGCCTTGATCTGCTGCGCGGTCCAGGTCGGGTGGGCCTGGCGGACGACGGCCGCCGCGCCGGCGACGTGCGGGGTGGCCATGGAGGTGCCCGACATCGTCTGGTAGGCGTAGACACCCCGTCCGCCCGCCTTGGCCGCGAGGATGTCGACGCCGGGGGCGGCGATCTCGGGCTTGAGGGTGTGGGTGACGGCCACCGGCCCGCGGCTGGAGAACGACGCGGTGGCGTCCTTCTGGTCGACGGCCCCGACGGTCAGCACGCCGGGCGCGCAACCGGGCGAGGAGACGGTCTCGGTGCCGGGACCGGAGTTGCCGGCGGCGACGACGAACAGGGTGTGCGTGTTCTGCGAGAGATCCTGCGCGGCCTGGGCCAGCGGGTCGGAGCAGTCGCCGATCTCGGGGTTGCCCAGGCTCATGGAGACGACGTCGGCCTGCTGGTCGACGGCCCACTGCATGCCCGCGATGATCCAGGAGGTGTCGCCGGAGCCGCTGTCGTCGAGGACCTTGCCGATGAGCAGGGAGGTTCCGGGGGCGACGCCCTTCTCGCGGCCGTCGCTCGCGGCTCCGGAGCCGCCGACGGTGGAGGCGGTGTGCGTGCCGTGGCCGTGCCGGTCGTCGGTGCTGTCGGAGTCCGTGAAGTTCTTCGACTCGGCGATCCGGTCGACCAGGTCCGGGTGTTCGGCGTCCACACCCGTGTCCAGCACGGCGACCTTGGTGCCCTTGCCGTCGTAGCCCTCGGCCCACGCCTGCGGCGCGTGCACCTGCTGGGTGGACTGCTCCAGCGTCGCCTTGACCTTGCTGTCCAGCCACAGCTTCTTCAGCGAGGAGGCGGAACGCGACCGGGTGCCGGTGATGTCCTGCCAGAAAGTGCCGGCGGTGGACTTGTCGGCCTTGAGCGCGACGCCGTCCACGGCCGGGAGGCTCAGGCCCTGCTCGGCGCCCCGCGGGGCCGCCGGCGCACTGGCGGCGACGTTCACCCCGTTCTGGTAGGTGGCGATGAGGGGCAGCGTGCTGCTGTGGGCGTCGTCGTACCCCTGGCGGATGAGCCCGGTGACGTTGAACAGCTGCTGGTCGACCTTGCCCTCGGCGATCGCCTGGGCGGCGTCCGCCGGGTAGACATAGAGGTCCTTGCCCGACTGGAAGGTCTCCACCAGCGGCTGGGTGCCGTCCTCGCGGGGCAGCACGGCCGCCGAGCTGTGGCCCGACGGGTCCGTGGTCACCACGACCTTGTCGCCGGTGACGAGGGTGACGGTGACCTGCCTGCCGCCCGTCGCCGCGGTTCCGCTGCCGGTGAGGGGACGTTGCCCGGAGGCACCGTCAGGGGGTGCGGTCGCTGCCCCGGACGGCGCGCCGGCGGTGACGGCCAGGACGGCGGCGATCGCCGCGCCCAGGGCCATCCGCGCTATTGGATGCATGAGTCTCCCTACTCGAAGCCGTGGACATGCCATGCTCGGCTGCATCCTGGCAGGGATACGGATCGCTGAGAGGCGCCGCGGGTGACGGGTCTCCCGCGTGACGGCATTCCGACAATCGGCCGTGTCCGCCGGGTCGTTCCGCCGCGCGGGGTCGGTTCCGCGGACGGATTCCGCGGACGGATTCCCCGTGCCCGGCCCCTACGGCGGTGATCCGTTCAGAGCCAGCCCGCGCGTGCGGCGTGCCATCCGAGTTGGAGGCGCGACCCTCCGCCGGCGAGGTCCGTCAGCCGGCGTACCCGTCGCTCCACGGTGCGGATGGAGAGGCCGAGTTGGGACGCCGCCCGGCGGTCGGAGACCCCGGCCAGCAGCAGGGCGAGGACCTCCAGCTCCTCCGCGGTCGGCTGCGGGTCGCCGGCCGTGTCCTCCAGGGTCCCCGTGCCGGTGAACACCGGCCGGGCCTGGGCCCACTCCTTCTCGAAGAGGTGCACCAGGGCCGTCAGCAGACCGCTGCGGTGAACGACGACCGCGCTCGGCACGCCGCCGGAGTCCGTCATCTCCAGCGGCACCATGGCGCGTTCCCGGTCCGAGATGACCATCTTCAGCGGCAGCGAGTCGACCAGGCGAAACGCGACGCCCGCCGTCACGGCCTCCCGCACGTCCCGCACCACGTCGTCACCGTCGAGATAGTCCTTCGCGGCCACCACCCGGAAGTCGACCCCCCGGCCCAGGGCGGAACTCTCCGACGAGTCGGCGTCCTCCCGTGCCACCGCGACGGCCTCGCCGACGAGGAAGACGAGCAGTTCCCGCTGGGCGCCGCAGTGCAGCTGGTGGAACCGGTGCGCGACCTGCTCCGCGCCGACGACCACCTCCACGACACCGCCGTCCGTGTGCGCGGCGGTGTGGCGGTACCGCTCGGTCAGCTTCGCGTACGCGGTCTCGGCCAGGTGCAGGGCGTTGCGCTGCTCGACGAGGAGGGGGGCCAGGGCCATCGACGGTGGGGTGAGCCGGTAGCGGGTGGGCCGGCGGGCCCCGGCTCCGGGCTCTTCGGGTGCGGATGCGGGTCCGGCTACGGCTACGGGTTCGGGCCGGCCTTCGAGCCCGGCCGGGCCCGATGTCCGGGTGTCGGTGGCGACGGCCACCAAGCCGCGTGCCGTGAGGTCCCGCAGTATCCGCTCGCTGGTGGCCTCCTCAAGCCCGGTCTGCCAGGCGAGGTCCTGCGCGGAGGCTGCCGGTCCGGCCAACAGCGCCATGTACACGGCCTCTTCGGGCGCGCCCAGCCCCAGAGCCTCCAGCATCGGGTCCCTCCTCGAGCGGCCACCGTGTCCGACCCCGGCACGCCTCGCCTGCGCCAAGTGGATCTTCTGGACCGAACCCTATCCCGCCGTCAGGAAGCCGCCGCTCGGGCGCTGTTGCTGCCGACATGGTCCACCGGATGGGCGTTCGCGAGCGCTCGGACGGGAGTTCCTGAGCGCTCGCCGCCGGGCATCCCTGGTGCGGTCGGCGGCTTCGCTGCCCCGCGCCGGCGTGACGAGCGAGTCCGTGCAGACGTCAAACGCCGCTGGGCGCGACCGTGCCTTCCCGTTCCAGCAGAGCGGCCGCTCCTTCTCCGTCATCCTCGACGGCAAGGTCCTCACCACCACCCCGGTCCTCACCGGGCAGTCGGCACCGGTCAGCATCGACGTCCCCGTCACCGACGGTCAGATCCTCGACCTGGACGTCGGCGACGGCGGCAACGGCAACGACCACGCCGACTGGGCCGCCCCCGTCCTCACCTGTGGTCAGGGCCGGTCCGACCGATCCCGCCCGGCCCGAGGCGATCGACAACGCGGGCCCGCACCGCCCCCCGCGAGACCCGAGTCGCGGAGCACCCCCTTGTCGAACTTGTGCGAAGAACGGACTGCCGACCGTGTACTGGGCCGACGCGGGTTGACCGGGCCGGCGGGCGCGCTGCCGTGGGCGGTGACCGGGGGAGCGGTGCTCTGTCAGGTGGCTGCCCGCGGGGTGCCCGGCTCCGGCCGGGCGGCCTCCGCCACCTTGGTGGCCGCCCGGACGAACGCGGCGACGGCCGGGCGGCGGGAGCACTCCGGCCAGACCACGGACAGGGTCGCCGGCGCATGGTCCTCGACCGGCCGGTAGGCGATCTCGGGGCGTGGATAGCGCCGGGTGAGCGAGGCGGGGAAGAAGCAGACGGCGCTGCCGAGTTCGATGAGCTTGAAGATCTGCGGCAGGTCCGAGGAGTCCTGCGCCGCCGCGGACGGCTGGTCCCGGTCCCGGCCTTGGTCCGGGTCCCGGCCTTGGTCCGGGTCCCGGCCCTGACCGGACGGGCGGGCGCGCGCCACGCCCGGCCCGCCGTGGGCAGCGTCCAGCCCCTGGTCCGCGGGGGACCCGTCGGGCAGCTCCCAGCCCGCCAGGTCGGCGAGGCGAACGGACGTACGGGCGGCCAGCGGGGCGTCGGCCGCGACGGCGATCAGGTACGGCTCGGTGACCAACTGCTCGGAGTCCAGCCCGCGCTCGTCGAAGGGGCCGAGCAGCACCGCGGCGTCCGCACGGCCGTCGCGTACCGCCTGGGCCTGCTCGCCGTAGCGGCCGAGCACCAGCGCGACCGGTAGAGCCCCCTCCTCGCGGGCGTACTCGCGGAGGATGGCAGGCAGCAGGCCGCCGTCGACGTCGGCCTTGAGCGCGAGCCGAAGCTTCTGCGTGGGTTCCCCGGCGTGCCGGGCCCGCCGGCCGGCGGCGCTGACCGCGTCGAGTGCCGTCCGTGCGTCCCCCAGCAGCACCTCGCCGGCGCGCGTCAACGTGACCTGGCGCGTGGTGCGCTGGAACAGTCGCACGCCGAGCTGACGCTCGATCTCCCGGATCGCGCGCGAGAGCGGCGGCTGCGCCATGCCGAGCCGCTCGGCCGCGCGTCCGAAGTTGAGCTCTTCCGCCACCGCGACGAAATAGCGCAGCTGCCGCGTCTCCAGCTCATTCATACCTCCAGGGTATAGCCGGGTATCGGATCGGTCCTTCAGGTCCGCCGTCGGCTCGACTTGAGTGGTGAGTGGCACGCAAGAAGAGCCGACCGAACGAGCCGACCGAACAGGAGAGATCCGCCATGCGAGCAGTCGCGGTACGGAAGACCGGTGACACGCCCGAACTGATGGACCTGGCCGTACCGAGCCCGGGGCCGGGAGAGCTTCTGGTCAGGCTGGAGGCGGCGTCGCTCAACCCGATCGACGCGGGCATCGCCGAGGGCCTGATGCCCATGCCCGCCACCTTCCCGCTCGTCCTGGGCGTGGACGGTGCGGGCCGGGTGACGGAAGCGGGCGAGGGAGTGAGCGGGCTGGCGCCCGGCGACGCCGTGCACGGACAGTTCCTGCGCGCGCCCCTGGGCAGCGGCACGTTCGCCGAATACGTGGTGGTCCCGCAGTTCCCGGAGGTCGGTGCGTTGCGGCGCGTGCCGGACGGGATGTCCGCCCAGGTCGCGGCGGCGCTGCCGACCGCCGGCATGACCGCGCTCGGCGCGCTCGACTCCATCGGGCTCAAGGCCGGGCAGTCGATCCTGATCGTGGGCGCCACCGGCGGGGTGGGGGTCTTCGCCGTCCAGTTGGCGGCCGCGCGGGGAGCGCGGGTGATCGCCACCGCCCGGGCCGACGCCGACCAGTGGCTCCGCGAACTCGGCGCCACCCGGACCATCGACTACACCGCCGTCGACGTGGTCGAGCAGCTCCGTGCGGACCACCCGGACGGGGTGGACTGCGTACTCGATCTCACGCGGGACCCGGCCCGCTTCGCGCGGTACGCGGGGCTGGTACGGGACCGGGGCGCGGCGGTGTCCGCGACGCTCATCGCGTCGCCGGAGCTGCTGGCGTCGGAGCGGATCGCCGTGAGCAACTTCATGATGCGGGACAAGCCGGACCTGCTCGCCCGGATCACCGCCGAGGTCGCGTCCGGCCGGATCACCGTCCCGATCCGGCAGGACGTCCCGCTGGAGCAGGTTCCGCGGGAGCTGGCCCGGATCATGGCCGGCGGTGCGCGCGGCAAGACGACCGTACGCATCTGAGCGCCGCGTTGGCGTTCCCCGCGAAACGCCTCGCATCCCCATCGCGCCGGGCCTGGCATTTCCCCCGGTCCCCTGGTCTCCATCGCCTACCACTCCGGCTTCGGCCACACCGACGTGCTCGCCGAGGCGGTCCGCGCCGGGGCCGTCGACACCGGCGCGGCCGTCCACCTGATCAGGGTCGACGAGATCACCGACGAGCAGTGGTCCGCGCTGGACTCCTCGGACGCGATCATCTTCGGATCACCCACCTACATGGGGACCGCCTCCGGCGCCTTCCACGTCTTCGCCGAGGCCACGTCGAAGCGTTTCGCCCTTGCGGTGTGGCGCGACAAGCTCGCCGCCGGGTTCACCAACTCCGGGGCGATGAGCGGTGACAAGCTGCACACCCTCCAGTTCTTCACGGTGCTCGCCGCCCAGCTCGGCATGCACTGGATCAACCTCGGCCTCCATCCCGGCTGGAACACCTCCCAGGCATCCGAGAACGACCTCAACCGGCTCGGCTTCCACCTCGGTGCCGCCGCCCAGACGAACGTCGACCAGGGCGCCGAGGCAGTCCACAAAGCCGACATCGCCACCGCGGCACACCTCGGCCGCCGCGTGGCCCGAACCGCCACCGTCTTCCGCGCCGGCCGGCTCCCCACCGCCTGATCCACCCCCCACGGGAGGACGTATACGCGTCCCCTGTGCCGTGCTGAGCAGGTGTCAGCGCGTCGTCCCCGGCGCGGGGGTGGGTGTCGAGGCCGTCGGGGTGACTAGTGTTCTGAGTCGGGAATTCGCTTCAGATATCCGGCGAGGCGTTCGAGGATGTCCTCTGCGGTCTTGGTCCAGATGTAGGGCTTGGGATCGG
>NZ_JBFBIV010000034.1:0-91564 GCF_040702025.1 Streptomyces sp. NPDC088194
CCGCCATTGCCCCCCCGGCCCGGGCCCCCCCGTCGGGCGGGGGCGCCGCGCCGGGCCGGTCGTTGTCCGTTCGCTCGGCCAAGCGGAGATGCCACCGACTGATCGTTTCTGCGCGTAAACGACCACCTACGCTCCGTGGTTATGGTCACCTCATCGCATGAGGCGATGCACCGGATCTTCCATGAGGACGCCGGCATCTTCGCCCGGACCTTCCGCCGCCTCGGACTCCCCTTCTCCGACCCGGTCGCGGTCTCCCTCCTGCCCACCGACGTCACCGAGCTCAAACCGCTCGAACGGCGCCTCGACACCCTCCTCCAGATCGACTGCGCCGACGGCCAGAGCTACCTGCTCGCCATCGAGGCGCAGAGCCGCAAGGACCCGGACAAGGGCGCCAGTTGGGCGTACTACCTGGCCTTCCTGCAGGCCAAGTACCGCAAGCCACCGGTCCTTCTGGTCACCTGCCAGGACGAGAAGACGGCCCGCTGGGCCAAGGGGCCCTTCCACTTCGGGATCTCCCACTGGCGCAGTCTCACCGTCCGCCCCCTGGTCCTCGGCCCCCACAACGTGCCGGTCATCACCGACAAGGAGGCCGCCGCCAAGGACATCCCCCTGGCCGTTTTCTCCGCGATCACTCACGGTGAGCATCCCCAAGCAGATATGATGCTGGAGGCACTGGCTTCCGCCCTGAAGACGGTCGACGAGTCCACCGCCTCGATCTTCAGGGAGCTCACCGAACTCGGACTGGGCAGCAGCCCGGCAGCACACATCTGGAAGGACCTCATGGCCGTCGACCTCTCCTTCTTCCGCTCCGAGACCTCGGAGAAGCTCCGCGACGAAGGCCGCGCGGAGGGCCGCGACGAAGGCCGTGTAGAAGGCCGCGTGGAGGGCCGCGTGGAGGGCCGCGTGGAGAGCGGCAGGGAGTCCCTGCTTCTCCTGCTCACCACCCGAGGGCTCCTTGACGACGCCATCCGCTCACGCGTCACCGCATGCGGCGACCCGGACCTCCTCGGCACATGGTTCCAGCGGGCACTGACCGCGGAAACCGCCGAGCAGATCTTCACCGGGGACGACGAACCCACCGGCTGAGCCCAGCCCGCCGCGTCGCCCCACCCGGAAGGACCTCATGGCCGTCGACCTCTCCTTCTTCCGCTCCGAGACCTCGGAGAAGCTCCGCGACGAAGGCCGCGCGGAGGGCCGCGACGAAGGCCGCGTGGAGGGCCGCGTGGAGAGCGGCAGGGAGTCCCTGCTTCTCCTGCTCACCACCCGAGGCCTCCTCGACGACGCCATCCGCTCACGCGTCACCGCATGCGGCGACCCGGACCTCCTGCGCGCGTGGTTCCAGCGGGCACTGACCGCGGGGACCGCCGAGCAGATCTTCATCGGGGGCGACGAACCCACCGGCTGAGTACGGGTTCCCGCGCGGTCGTTCCCTGTGAGTCGGGGGTGGCTGCGCGGGCGGGTGGGCTGTCATAGGGTGCCGGACATGACTCAGGAGCCGGTGCCGTGGGCGGGTGGGGAAAAGCTGGACCAGCGGGTCTCGCATGAGGACCGGGAGCGGGTCGCGGAGGTGTTGCGCGTCGCCGCGGGCGACGGCCGGTTGAGCCTGGAGGAGCTGGAGGAGCGGCTGGAGAGCTGCTTCGGGGCACGGACGTACGGGGACCTCGCGCCGCTGGTCGCGGACCTGCCCGGGCAGACGCCGGTGACGCCGGCGGAGGCGGTACGGACGAAGGACGTCGTACGGGTGCGGCGAGTCGGCGCGAGCCTGCGGTACGAGGGCCCGTGGGTGGCACCGCGCCGCCTGGAAGCGGAGGTACGCGGCGGCAACGTGGTGCTGGACTTCTCCACCGCGACGGTGCGCGGAGCGGTCACCCACGTGGACGTCGAGTTGCGCGGCGGCAACCTGCGGCTGATCGTCCCGGACGGCTACTCCGTGGACGCCGACGAGATCGACATCCGCGGCGGCTCGGTGCGCCACCGCCACGCGCAGGACCGCCCGCAGGGCATCCCCATCACCCACCAGATCGTCATCACCGGCAAGTTGACCGGCGGCAACGTGGTGATCCAGCCCCCGCGACCGCCCCGCCGGCCGGGCCTGCTGCGCCGGATGTTCGGAGGCGGCAAGTAGCCGCGGCAAGCAGCCACGGCAAGCAGCCACGGCGCCGGCCCGCCCCGCGGTCCTGCTCGCCTCCTCCATGCGCGAGCGCCGGTACGGCCCGCCGTGAAAACCGGGTGCCCGCCGCCGGTGCGGCGCCCTACGCTCGCCGGATGGGAGCCGAATCCGCCCTGCTGAACGTGATCGACGTGGAAGCCACCTGCTGGGAGGGGCAACCGCCGCCCGGCTCGGTGAGCGAGATCATCGAGATCGGCCTCACCGTGGTCGACCTCCGGGCGAGGCGCCGGGTGTCGCGGCACCGCATCCTGGTGCGGCCCCACCGTTCCGCGGTGAGCCCGTTCTGCACCGAACTGACCGGCCTGACGCAGGCCGAGGTGGCGCGGGGCGTCACCTTCGCGGAGGCGTGCCGGCTGCTCGTGGCGGAGCACGCGGCGGAGGAACGCCCGTGGGCGAGCTGGGGCGAGTACGACCGCAGGCAGTTCGCCCGGCAGAGCAAGGCCGACGCGGTGGCGTACCCCTTCGGCCATCCCACCGAGCGCTCCCACACCAACGCGAAGGCCGTGTTCACGACCGCCCACGGGCTGCGCCGGAAACCGGGCATGAGCGGCGCCCTCCAGATCGCCGGGCTGCCGCTCGAAGGACGCCATCACAGCGGTGAGGACGACGCGTGGAACATCGCCGCGCTCGTCCTCGACCTGGTCGGCCGAGGGGCGTGGCCGGCCCTGCCCCGCTGAGGTCCGCGCAGGTCGCGGAGGCGGGAGCGGTAGCCTCACGCGGTGGACGAGGCAGCGGCGGGGCCGCAGGCAGAGGCGAGGGCGCGGCCGGGCGACGCGCTGCGGTTCGCGTTCGGCACGTTGACGGTGGTGCCGGTGCGGGTGACCCGCTGGGACCGGGCGGCCGCGCGCGGCGGGATGGCGGCGGCGCCGCTGGTGGGCGTGGCGATCGGGGCCGGCGCGGGCGCGGTCGGCGCGGGACTGCGCGCGGCCGGGGCGAGCGCGCTGCTGGCCGCGGTGGGCGCGGTCGCCGTGCCGGCCGTACTGACCAGGGGGCTGCACCTCGACGGACTGGCCGACACCGCCGACGGGTTGGGCAGCGGCAAGCCGCCCGCGCAGGCGCTGGACATCATGAAGCGCTCCGACATCGGGCCCTTCGGCGTGGTGACCTTGACGCTGGTGCTGCTCGCGCAGGTCGCCGCGCTGGCCGCGTGCTACGGGCACGGGTGGGTCTACGGTTTCACGTCCGCGGTGGCCGGGGCGGTGGCGGGGCGCGCCGCGATGACGCTCGCGGCCCGGCGCGGGGTGCCGGCGGCCCGGCCGGGCGGCCTCGGGGCTGCCGTCGCCGGGGTGCTGCCGGCCCGGACGGCGTGGGCCGTGGCCGCGGGGTGCGCCGGCCTCGCCGCGCTCGCCGGCGCGGGCTTCCACGGTCTGACCTGGCTGCGCCTCCTGCTCGCCGTCGCCGTCGCCGTGACCGCGGCCGAGGTGCTGCTGCGCAGGTGCCGGGCCCGGTTCGGCGGGGTGACCGGCGACGTGTTCGGGGCGCTGTGCGAGACCGCCGTCACCGCCGCCCTGCTGGTGCTGTCGCTGCGCTGACCTCCGGCCCACCGGCCGCCACGGGCCGCCGTCCTGACGGCCCGCCACCGATGCCGCCACCGATGCATCGCACGGGTGTCGCGCGCCGCCTCCCCGTCGTATCCCTGCCGTGCTTCGGGCGGTAAGGCCGCGGCGGGGCAACCGCCCCGTACCGGCGCCCGGTTGCCGCCGTCGTGGACCGCGGGCCCGCGGGTGCGCCCGGACGGGTGCGGACACGTCCGCCCGCCCGGCCACTGAGCCGCAACGCGGCAGCGTAGGCTCGTTGGAGGGCCGCTCCGCCGGCGTGGCGGCCCGCACCCCTTCGACCGTTAGGACCCCACCCACCGTGACTGCTCTGACACTAAGCGCCTCTTCCGCCGCAGCGCTGCGCGCGGATGCCGTCGTCGTAGGCGTGACCAAAGGCCCAAAAGGCCCGCGCCTGGCGCCGGGAGCGGACGCCGTGGACGACGCGTTCGGCGGCAAACTGGCCGCCGTCCTTGAGAACCTGGGCGCGTCCGGCGCCGAGGGCGAGTCGACCAAGGTGCCCGCGCCCGACGGCGTGAAGGCGCCCGTGGTGCTCGCGGTCGGCCTCGGCGAGCCCGCCGGGAACCACGAGCCGTACGACGCCGAGGCCCTGCGCAAGGCCGCGGGCGTCGCCGCCCGCACCCTGGCCGGCGCCAAGAAGGCCGTCTTCGCGCTGCCGGCGGCCACCGCCGCCGACGTCGAGGCCGTCGCGACCGGTGCGCTGCTGGGCGCGTACGCCTTCACCGCGTACCGCTCCGACAGCAAGAAGGACGCGCGCGGGCCGCTCGGCGAGGTCGCCGTGGTCGGCGCGAAGCCGCGCGACAAGGAGCACAAGGCCGCCGCCGCGCGCGCCGTCGCGGTCGCGGCCGAGGTCAACCGGGCCCGCGACCTGATCAACACCCCGCCGAACGACCTCACCCCGAAGGCGTTCGCCGCGGCCGCCCAGGAGGCGGGCAAGGAGTTCGGCCTGAAGGTCGAGGTGCTGGACGAGAAGGCGCTCACCAAGGGCGGCTACGGCGGCATCCTCGGCGTCGGCCAGGGCTCGGCGACGCCGCCCCGGCTGGTCAAGGTCGCCTACACCCACCCCGAGGCGACCCGCACGCTCGCCTTCGTCGGCAAGGGCATCACCTACGACTCGGGCGGCATCTCGCTGAAGCCCCCGGGGCACAACGAGACGATGAAGTGCGACATGAGCGGCGCGGCCGCCGTGTTCGGCGCGGTGCTGGCGACCGCGAAGCTCGGCCTGGCGGTCAACGTGACCGGCTGGCTGGCGCTGGCCGAGAACATGCCCGGCGGCAACGCGATCCGCCCGGGCGACGTGCTGAAGATGTACAGCGGCAAGACCGTCGAGGTGCTGAACACCGACGCCGAGGGCCGCCTGGTGCTGGCCGACGCGCTGGCCCGCGCCTCGGAGGAGTCGCCGGACGCGATCGTGGACGTGGCGACGCTGACCGGGGCGATGGTGCTGGCGCTCGGCGACGGCCGGTTCGGGATCATGGCCAACGACGACGACTTCCGGGCCGCCGTGCACGACGTGGCGCTGGCGGAGGGCGAGGACTCCTGGCCGATGCCGCTGCCGCAGCAGCTGCGCAAGACGTTCGACTCGCCGGTCGCGGACATCGCGAACATGGGGGTGCGGCCCGGTGGCGGCCTGATCGCCGGGCTGTTCCTGCGGGAGTTCGTCGGCGAGGGCATCACCTGGGCGCACCTGGACATCGCCGGCCCCGCCTTCCACGAGGGCGCGCCGTTCGGCTACACCCCCAAGGGCGGCACCGGCACGGCCGTCCGCACCCTGGTCGGCCTCGCCCGCACGGCGGCAGAGGGCAACCTCTTCTGACAAGTCGGACCCGTGGCGGCAATTCGAGGCCGACCGGGTGAGATGTGTCACGTACGGCCCTGGGTGATCTGCCCGGGGCCGTACCTGCTACGTCACACCGCATGGCCCGATGCCTCACCGCCCGCCAACAAGTGCGAAGATGTGGGTCGGCACGACAGGGCCCCCTTTGAGACAAAGCGGCCGAACCAAAGCCGCCGTCCGGTCTAGGTGGACCGGCTCCGGCGAACCCATGCATGGAGGACGTGACGTGGCGAACGACGCCAGCACTGTTTTCGACCTAGTGATCCTCGGCGGTGGCAGTGGCGGTTACGCGGCTGCCCTGCGTGCCGCACAGCTTGGACTCGACGTCGCCCTGATCGAGAAGAACAAGCTCGGGGGCACCTGTCTGCACCAGGGCTGCATTCCCACCAAGGCGCTGCTGCACGCCGGCGAGATCGCCGACCAGGCTCGTGAGAGCGAGCAGTTCGGTGTGAAGGCGACCTTCGAGGGCATCGACATCGCGGCCGTCCACAAGTACAAGGACGACGTGATCTCCGGCCTCTACAAGGGCCTGCAGGGCCTGGTGGCCTCGCGCAAGGTGACGTACATCGAGGGTGAGGGCCGGCTCTCCTCCCCCACCTCGGTGGATGTGAACGGGCAGCGCATCCAGGGCCGGCACATCGTGCTGGCGACCGGGTCCGTACCGCGCTCGCTGCCGGGCCTGACCATCGACGGCAACCGTGTCATCTCCTCCGACCACGCCCTGGTCCTGGACCGGGTGCCGCAGTCGGCGATCATCCTGGGCGGTGGCGTGATCGGCGTCGAGTTCGCCTCGGCGTGGAAGTCCTTCGGTACCGACGTGACGATCGTCGAGGGCCTGCCCCACCTGGTGCCGGTCGAGGACGAGAACAGCTCGAAGCTGCTGGAGCGGGCCTTCCGCAAGCGCGGCATCAAGTTCAACCTGGGCACCTTCTTCCAGGGCGCCGAGTACACCGACAACGGCGTCAAGGTCACCCTGGCCGACGGCAAGACCTTCGAGGCGGAGGTGCTGCTGGTCGCGATCGGCCGCGGCCCGGTCTCGCAGAACCTCGGCTACGAGGAGCAGGGCGTCGCCATGGACCGCGGCTACGTCCTGGTCGACGAGTACATGCGCACCAACGTGCCGACGATCTCCGCGGTGGGCGACCTGGTGCCCACCCTCCAGCTCGCGCACGTCGGCTTCGCCGAGGGCATCCTCGTCGCCGAGCGGGTGGCCGGCCTCAAGCCCGTGCCGATCGACTACGACGGTGTGCCGCGGGTGACGTACTGCCACCCCGAGGTCGCCTCGATGGGCATCAGCGAGGCGAAGGCCAAGGAGGTGTACGGCGCGGACAAGGTCGTCACGCTCAAGTACAACCTGGCCGGGAACGGCAAGAGCAAGATCCTCAAGACCGCGGGCGAGGTCAAGCTCGTCCAGGTGCGCGACGGCGCCGTCGTGGGCATCCACATGGTCGGCGACCGGATGGGCGAGCAGGTCGGCGAGGCGCAGCTCATCTACAACTGGGAGGCGCTGCCCGCCGAGGTCGCGCAGCTCATCCACGCCCACCCGACGCAGAGCGAAGCTCTCGGCGAGGCCCACCTGGCGCTCGCCGGCAAGCCGCTGCACTCGCACGACTGACCCTCGAACACGCCACCCATCCGCACAGATCGTTAGGAGCAACCGCAACCATGGCGGTTTCCGTAACCCTGCCGGCGCTCGGCGAGAGCGTGACCGAGGGCACCGTCACCCGCTGGCTGAAGGCCGAGGGCGAGCGTGTCGAGGCCGACGAGCCCCTGCTCGAGGTCTCGACCGACAAGGTCGACACCGAGATCCCCTCTCCCGCGTCCGGCGTCCTGGCGTCCATCAAGGTCGCCGAGGACGAGACGGTCGAGGTCGGCGCCGAGCTGGCCGTGATCGACGACGGCTCGGGCGCCCCCGCGGCGCCCGCGGCCCCCGCCGCGCAGCCGGCCCCCACCCCGGAGCCGGAGCCGGCGCCCGCGCCGACCCCGGCCGCCGCCACCCCCTCCACCGAGGCCGCGGCTCCCGCCCCCGCCCCGACCGCGCAGGCGGCCGCGGGTGGTTCCGGCGCGTCCGGCACCGACGTGGTGCTGCCCGCGCTGGGCGAGTCCGTCACCGAGGGCACCGTCACCCGCTGGCTGAAGTCGGTCGGCGACAGCGTGGACGCCGACGAGCCGCTGCTCGAGGTCTCCACGGACAAGGTCGACACCGAGATCCCGTCGCCCGCGTCCGGCACCCTGCTGGAGATCCTGGTCCAGGAGGACGAGACGGCCGAGGTCGGCGCGAAGCTGGCGGTCATCGGTGCGGCCGGTGCCGCTCCGGCGGCGGCTCCCGCGCCTGCCGCGCCCGCCCCGGCCCCCGCGGCCCCGGCTCCCGCTCCCGCTCCCGCCGCCCCTGCCCCGGCACCGGCTCCGGCCGCGCCGGCTCCGCAGGCCGCCGCTCCGGCTCCGGCCGCTCCGGCGCCTGCCCCGCAGGCCCCGGCTCCCGCACCGGCTCCGGCTCCGGCTCCGGCTCCGGCCGCCCAGCCCGCTCCCGCCGCTCCGGCGGCTGCCGCGGGTGCCGGCGACGGCGCCTACGTCACCCCGCTGGTCCGCAAGCTCGCCGCCGAGAGCGGCGTGGACCTCGGCGCGGTGCGGGGCACCGGCGTCGGCGGCCGTATCCGCAAGCAGGACGTGCTCACCGCGGCCGAGGCGGCCAAGGCCGCCGCGACCCCGGCGGCGGCCGCGCCCAAGGCGGCGAAGTCCGTCGAGGTCTCGCCGCTGCGCGGCCAGACGGTCAAGATGACCCGGATGCGCAAGGTCATCGGCGACAACATGATGAAGGCCCTGCACTCGCAGGCGCAGCTGACCAGCGTGGTCGAGGTGGACGTCACCCGGGTCATGCGGCTGCGCGGGCTGGCCAAGGAGTCCTTCGCGGCACGCGAGGGCGTGAAGCTCTCCCCGATGCCGTTCTTCGTCAAGGCCGCCGCCCAGGCGCTCAAGGCCCACCCGGTGATCAACGCCCGCATCAACGAAGACGAGGGCACGATCACCTACTTCGACACCGAGAACATCGGTATCGCGGTGGACTCCGAGAAGGGCCTGATGACCCCGGTCATCAAGGGCGCCGGCGACCTGAACATCGCGGGCATCGCCAAGAAGACCGCCGAGCTGGCGGGCAACGTCCGGGCCAGCAAGATCACCCCGGACGACCTGGCGGGCGCGACCTTCACGATCAGCAACACCGGTTCGCGCGGCGCGCTGTTCGACACGGTCATCGTGCCTCCGAACCAGGCCGCGATCCTCGGCATCGGCGCGACCGTCAAGCGCCCGGTGGTCGTGGAGACCGCCGAGGGCACGGTCATCGGCGTCCGGGACATGACGTACCTGGCGCTGTCCTACGACCACCGGCTGGTGGACGGTGCCGACGCGGCCCGTTACCTGACGGCGGTCAAGGAGATCCTGGAGGCGGGCGAGTTCGAGGTCGAGCTCGGCCTGTGAGCGCCTCCCGCGCCTGAGCGGTACCGCGTCAACGGCGCCCCCGCCCCGTCCACCGGGTGCGGGGGCGCCGGCGCGTCCCGCCGCTGTCCAGGCAGGTCCCGGCCGCCGTGTAGGAGCCGGATACGTCCCGGCGGGCGGCAGGCGCACCGCCGCGTCGTATCGTCATAGGCACGCAACAGTGAAGGAGCGCGCCCCCATGGCCCAAGCCGCCGCCCCTCATCTGGTCGTGCACAGCCTGCGCGAGCAGATCCGCGAGCACATCCTCGACGGCATCGTCAGCGGGCGTTGGAAGCCGGGCGAGCGGATCGTGGAACGGCGGATCGCGGTCGAGCTCCAGGTCAGCCAGACGCCGGTACGCGAGGCGCTGCGCGAGCTGGAGACGCTGCGGCTGATCGAGTCGGCGCCGAACAAGGGCGTGCGCGTGCGCGGGCTCACCGCGGCGGACGTCAAGGAGAGCTACCCGGTGCGGGCCGGCCTGGAGCAGGTCGCGGCGGAGCTGGCGGCCGGCACCCTCGCGGAGGACCCGAGCGCGCTGGAGCGCGAGGTGGCCGCGCTCCGGGCGGCCGACACCGCCCTCGACGACGAGGCGCAGGTGCGGCACACCGTCGCCTTCCACCACGAACTGGTCCGCGCGGCCGACAACGGCGTGCTGCTGCACGTCTGGGAGTCGCTCGGGATCGAGGTGTGGACCACGCTGTCGATGCGGTGGCTGAGCCCGGCGCCGCGCGCGTACGCCGACGAGCACCAGGAGCTGGTCGACGCGTTCACGGCCCGCGACCCCCGGATCGGCGAGCTGATCAAGTCCCACGTGCTGAGCTGCGCCCCGCAGGTGTAGGGCTGCCGAAGGGCCGCGGGGAGCCCCGCCGCCCTTCGGTAGGCTCGGGTCCGTGCCCGTTCCGCCACCGTTTCCAAGGCGAAGCCCGCCTGTCACTGGGTGCCTTAAAGGCTGGCACCCCGTGCCGACCTCCAGTTACTTGCCCGCGGGCCATTGATCGATCATCGATCGAAGCGTAACGTCGGTCAGTGGGGAGCAACCTGTCGTGCCCGACTCACACTTCCCACCCCCTCCCTCCGTTGTCTGGAAGGCGGCACACACCCATGCCTGACGCCGTAGGCCGTACCCGGCCGAGTCAGCTCGACCAGATCCCCGACGTCGACCCGGAGGAGACCGCGGAATGGCGCGCGTCCCTGGACGCGGTCGCCAAGGCCGCGGGTCCGCACAGGGCGGCGTACCTGATGCGCCGCACCCTGGAGAGCGGTAGCGAAAGCGGCCTCGCGCTGCCGACGCCGCTGGAGACCGAGTACATCAACACCATCCCCACCGCCGCCGAGCCCGCGTACCCGGGCGACGAGGCGATGGAGGCGCGGATCACCGCCTGGAACCGCTGGAACGCGGCGGCGATGGTCACCCGCGGCAGCAAGCTCGGCCTCGGCGGCCACATCGCCACCTTCGCCTCGGCCGCCTGGCTCTACGAGACCGGCTTCCAGCACTTCTTCCACGGCAAGGAGGGCGCCGGCAGCGGCGACCAGCTCTACATCCAGGGCCACGCCTCGCCCGGCATCTACGCCCGCGCGTTCCTCGACGGGCGGCTGACCGAGGCCCACCTGGACCGCTTCCGGCAGGAGGCCGGCGGCGACGGCCTGCCGTCGTACCCGCACCCGCGGCGGCTGCCGTGGCTGTGGGAGTTCCCGACCGTGTCGATGGGCCTCGGCCCGCTCTCGGCGATCTACCAGGCGCGCTTCAACCGCTACCTGGAGCACCGCGGCATCAAGGACACCTCGGCCTCGCACGTGTGGGCCTTCCTCGGCGACGGCGAGATGGACGAGCCGGAGTCGACCGCCGCCCTGGCGCTCGCCGCCCGCGAGGGTCTGGACAACCTGACCTACGTCATCAACTGCAACCTCCAGCGGCTGGACGGCCCGGTCCGCCCGAACTTCAAGATCGTGCAGGAGCTGGAGGCGCAGTTCCGCGCGGCCGGCTGGCACGTGGTGAAGGCGCTGTGGGGCGCGGCCTGGGACGAGGTGCTGGCCCAGGACACCGACGGCGCGCTGATCCGGCGGCTGCGGGACACCCCGGACGCCCAGTTCCAGACCTACGCCACCAGCGACGCGGCCTACCTGCGCGAGCACTTCTTCGGCGCGGACGCCTCGCTGCGCGCGATCGGCGGGCGGCTGACCGACGCGAAGCTGCTGGAGCTCTTCCAGACCTCGCGCGCCGGCCACGAGCCGCGCAAGGTGTACGCGGCCTACCGCGCGGCGCTGGAGCACAAGGGCGCCCCCACGGTGATCCTCGCGCAGACCGTGAAGGGCTACACGCTCGGCGCGGGCTTCGAGTCCCGCAACGCCAACCACCAGATGAAGAAGCTCACCGGCGCGCAGTTCCGCACCATGCGCGACCTGCTGGAGCTGCCCATACCGGACAGCGCGCTGGACGCCGACGTGGTGCCGTACTGGCACCCGGGCGAGGACTCCCCCGAGATGCGCTACCTGCGCGAGCGCCGGGCGGCGCTGGGCGGGCCGGCGCCGGCCCGCAAGGTCGTGGCGGCGCCGCTGCCGCTGCCGCCGGAGAAGGCGTACAAGTCCCTGGAGAAGGGCTCCGGCAACCAGGAGATCGCCACCACCATGGCGTTCGTCCGGCTGGTGAAGGACCTGATGCGGGAGAAGGAGACCGGGCGCCGCTGGGTGCCGGTCGTGCCCGACGAGGCCCGCACCTTCGGCATGGAGTCGCTCTTCCCGTCCGCCGGGCTGTACTCCCCCAAGGGGCAGACGTACGACCCGGTCGACCGCGACCAACTGCTGTACTACAAGGAGGCGAAGGACGGCCAGATCCTCAACGAGGGGATCACCGAGGCCGGTTCGCTCGCCGACTTCACCGCCGCGGCCACGTCGTACGCCACGCACGGCGAGCCGATGATCCCGTTCTACATCTTCTACTCGATGTTCGGGTTCCAGCGCACCGCCGACCAGTTCTGGGCGCTCGCCGACCAGCTGGGCCGCGGCTTCGTGATCGGCGCCACCGCCGGCCGCACCACCATGACCGGCGAGGGCCTGCAGCACGCCGACGGCCACTCCCACCTGCTCGCCTCCACCAACCCGGCGGCGCTCTCCTACGACCCGGCGTTCGCATACGAGGTCGCGGTGATCGTCCGCGAGGGCCTGCGGCGGATGTACGGTCCGGCCGTCGAGGGCGAGGACCAGGACGTCTTCTACTACCTGACGGTGTACAACGAGCCGAAGGTGCAGCCCGCCATGCCCGAGGGTGTGGAAGAGGGCATCATCAAGGGCCTGTACCGCTACCAGCAGGCGGCACCGGCCGCCGCCGACGCGCCCCGCGCGCAGTTGCTGGCGTCGGGCACCGCGATCCACTGGGCGCTGGAGGCGCAGCGGCTGCTCGCCGAGGACTGGGGCGTGGCCGCGGACGTGTGGTCGGCGCCGTCCTGGACGCAGTTGCGGCGTGAGGCGCTGGAGTGCGACGCGGCGCGGCTGCGCGGCGAGGACCGGGTGCCGTACGTGACGCGGACGCTGGCCGGTGCGCCGGGTCCGGTGGTGGCCGTCAGCGACTGGATGCGGGCGGTGCCGGACCAGATCGCGCAGTGGGTCGAGCAGGACTGGACGTCGGTGGGCACCGACGGGTTCGGCCTGTCCGACACGCGTGACGCGGCCCGCCGGCACTTCGGCGTGGACCCGCAGTCGCTCACCGTGCAGGCGCTGGCCGCGCTCGCCCGGCGCGGCGAGGTCAAACCGGAGACGGTGAAGGAGGCCGCGGAGCGCTACGGGCTCTGAGGCACCGAGTGTCCTGACAGGGCTCGCGGCGGGGCCTTCACGCAGTCCCCGCCGCGGGTCCTGACGCGGCGTGTCCGGCGGCCGCCCCTCGGAACACGCCGTTCCGAGGGGCGGCCGTCGTGACGTGCGGAATGTACCCGCCGGAAGGGATTGCGGGCTGCTACACCAACCGGTTAAGTTCCCCCGGATGCCTACCAAACAACGGCGGCTGACCTCCCCCACCGCTGACGACGTCCGCGCGTGGCACCGGGTGCGGTCCGCGGCGCTCGCTCACGACCGCCCGGGAGACCCGCTGCCGACCCTGGCCCATGTGCGGGCCTCGCTGACCACCGTCGGTCCCGGCAGTCGCTTAGCCCTGTGGCTGGTGCACGGCGCGAACGACGAGGGCGTGGCCACGGCGAAGCTCCGGCTGCCGGCCGCCGAGGGCGGTGGCCGCCTCGCGTCGGTGGAACTGACGGTCCATCCCGCGCACCGCAGGATGGGCATGGGGTCGCGGCTGCTGGCCACGGTGGTGGCCGCGGCGACCGAGGAGGACTGCCGCCGGCTGTCGACGGAAGTGCTGGCCGGCACCCCGGGGGAGAGCTTCCTCGCCACCCGGGAGTTCGTACCCGCGCTGCGGCTGACCTGGCAGCGGCTGGTGCTGGCCGAGATCCCGGAGCGGATCGTGAAGCTGCCGGACGTGCCGCACCCCGGCTACCGGCTGGCGGCCTGGGAGGGCGCGCCGCCGGACGCCCTCGCGGAGTCCTTCGCGGCGGCCCGGGCGGCCCTGGCGGACATGCCGAGCGGCGGCCTGGAGGTCAGCAGGACCCGCTGGGACGCCGAGCGGGTGCGGATGACCGCGGAGTTGGCGGCCCGGCGCGGTGAGCGGCTGCTGAACCACGCGGCGATCAGCGAGGCCGACGGTTCGGTGGCCGGGTACACGAAGCTGACGCTGCCGGCCGAGGCGGACGAGGGTGGCGACGGCGGGGCCGGGGACGCGAGCAGCGCCCGTGCCCGCGCGAAGCAGCTCGACACGGCCGTGGTGGCCGCCCACCGCGGTCACGGGCTCGGCCTGTGGCTGAAGTCGGCGATGCTGCGGCACCTGCTGGACGCGCACCCCGAGGTGACCGAGGTCGTCACCAACACCGCCGACGACAACCGCCACATGCTGGCGGTGAACGCGGCGCTGGGCTTCCGCCCCCTACGGCGCACCGTGGCGTATCAGCTCACGCTGCCGGCGTAACCCCCCGGGGTGGTGCGGTTCTGTACGTCGGGGGACCTTGCGGCCGGTGGTGGGCCGGTCGCGCGGTTCTCCGCGCCTCTGGTTCCCCGCGCCTCTGGTTCCGCGCGGCTCCTTCCGCGAAAAAGGGGGCATCCGCCAAGGGGCGCGGGGGACCTCGCGACCAGCCACCCATCGGCGGACGGTCCCGCAACCGAACAGCAACCAAGCACCCTGGGGGGTCGCGTTGCACAGGGCACCCTGGGGCGGGAAGCTGTACGCGTGATGGACGAGACGGAGTTCTGGGAGATCGTCGACAGCACCCGCGAGGCGTCGGACGACGATCCGGAGGAGCACGCCGACCTGATGGTCGAGCGGCTGGCCGGGCTCGATCCGGACGCCGTGCTGGACTTCGCCCGGCACTTCGAGACCCGCTTCAACCGGGCCTTCTCGTGGGACCTGTGGGGCGCCGCCGACATCATGCTGGGCGGCGCCGACGAGGACGCGTTCGACTTCTTCCGCTGCTGGCTGATCGGCCAGGGCCGGCACGTCTTCGAGGGCGCCCTGCACTCCCCCGACGACCTGGCCTTCCTGGTACCGGAGTTCGACCCGGAGGCGGACGGCGACGCCGAGGACCTGGGGTACGCCGCCGACGAGGCGTACGAGCAGTTGACGGGTGTGCGGCTGCCGGATCTGCAGCTGCCGCGGCAGGACGGCCCGGAGGGCGAGCGCCCGGAGTTCGACGACGACCAGGCGATGGCGGCCCGCTTCCCCCAGTTGTGGGCGCGCTTCGGGTAGACCGGCGGCCCGACCGGGCACAATGGCCCGCATGCGTATCGCAGTCACCGGCGCCTCCGGGCTGATCGGCTCCGCCCTCACCGCCTCGCTGGCGGCCGACGGCCACGAGGTCGTCGCGCTGGTCCGGCGCGGCCCGCACGGCCCGGGAGAGGTCCGCTGGGACCCGTCCGCGGGCACCGTGGACCCCGACGGGCTGGCCGGCTGCGAGGCGGTCGTGCACCTGGCGGGCGCGCCGGTCGCGGAGCGGCGCTGGAGCGACAAGCGCAAGAAGGTCCTCCTCGACAGCCGGGTGGACGGCACCGCCACGATCGCGAAGGCGATGGCCGCGCTCGACCCGAAGCCGCGGGTGCTGGTGGCCGGCAGCGCGATCGGCTTCTACGGCGACACCGGGGACCGTTTCGTGGACGAGGACAGCCCGGCGGGCGAGGGGTTCCTCGCCGACCTGGTCCAGGCGTGGGAGGCCGCGGCCGACCCGGCGCGCGCGGCCGGCATCCGTACGGTGCACGCCCGTACCGGCCTGGTGGTCTCCCCGCAGGGCGGCGCGTGGGGGGCGCTGTTCCCGTTCTTCCGGGCCGGGCTGGGCGGGCGGCTCGGCAGCGGGCGGCAGTACTGGAGCTTCATCTCGCTGCGGGACGAGGTCGCGGCGCTGCGGTACGCCATCGACAACGAGGAGCTGTCGGGGCCGGTGAACCTGACCGGCCCGGAGCCCCGTACCAACAGCGAGGTCACCAAGGCGATGGGGCGGGTGCTGCACCGCCCGACGGTGCTGCCGGTGCCGTCGTTCGCGCTGCGGGCGGTGCTGGGCGAGTTCGCCGGCGATGTGACGGGCAGTCAGCGGGTGCGCCCCAAGCGGCTGCTGGACGCCGGGTTCTCCTTCGCGCACCCCGACCTCGACGACGCGATCAAGGCGGCGCTGCCGCCGCGCAACCGGGTCTGAGGGGCGGCCCGAGGGCCCCGGCGCCGTCCGGGCGGGCCCGCGGCCGGAAAACGCACCGGAAAGGGCCGGATCGGACCGGTCCGCCCCGCATCCTTTGCCTTTGATGAGGGCATGACCTTTAGCAGCGTTTCGCGCGAGCCGAGCCCACCTGCCGACCACCTGGCCGCAGTGGGTATATGACGGTGCGTCAACGGATCAGGGCCCCCGCTCGTCGCTCCGGTCCGCCACGCCCGTCGCGCAGACGCCAGCGGGGACCGGACCCGACCTCGGGAGGGGCATCGTGCTCTCACCAGCACGCCCGAAAGGCGTGGCCGCCGCCACGGATGTGATCGTCATCGGCGCGGGCCCGGCGGGCCTGGCCGCCGCACACCATCTGACCGAAGGGGGCCTGAGCGTCACCGTCCTGGAGTCCACCGAACGCGTCGGCGGGCGGATGGCCACCGACACCGTCGACGGCTTCCGGCTCGACCACGGGCCCCAACTGCTCAACACCGCCTACCCCGAGCTGCGCCGCGCCAGCGGCCTGCGCGGCCTGCCGCTGGCCCATCTCGCCCCCGGCGCGCTCGTCCGCTCCGGCGGGCACGCCTACCGGGTCGGGGGCCCGCGCGGCGCCCGCGCACCGCTCGGCTCCGCCCGCGACCGGGCCCGGCTCGGCACCGCGCTGGACCGGCTCGCCGCCACCCCCACCCACCGCATCACCGCGCGCCCCGAGAGCACCGCCGCCCTCGCGCTGGCCGGCCGCGGCTTCGCGCCCCGCACCGTCGAGCACTTCCTGCGGCCGCTGCTCGCCGCGCTGCTGTGCGACGCCGAACTCGGCACGTCCAGCCGGGTCGCCGACATCGTGCTGCGCGGGTTCGCCCGCGGCCGCGCCTGCCTGCCGGTCGGCGGCGCCGCCCGCCTGCCCGAGCGGCTGGCGGCCACGCTCCCGCCCGGCACCATACGGTTCGGGGTCCGCGCCGCCCATGTCGCCGCGAACGCCGTGCACACCACCGACGGCGCCGAACTCCCCTGCCGCGGCGTGGTCGTCGCCACCGACGCCCACGCGGCCGCCGCGCTCCTGCCGGGCCTGCGCGTGCCCGGCTTCCACCCGGTCACCGTGGTCCACCACGCCGCGCCCGCCGCGCCCCTGCGCGAACCCGTGCTCGTCCTCGACGCCGACCGCCTCGGGCCGGTCTCCCACACCTACGCCGCCACCGCCATCGACCCCACCCGCGCGCCCACCGGCCGCACCCTCGTCACCTCCGTCGTCCTCGGCCCCCCGCCGGACGGCTCCGACGACAAGACCATCCGCTCCCACCTCGCCGACCTCTACGACACCTCCACCGACCGCTGGGACCTCCTCTCGCTGCGCACCACACCCCACTCCGTCCCCGCCATGCCGCCGCCCCACGACCTGCGCCGCCCGGTCCGCCTCCTCGCCGGCCTCTACGTCTGCGGCGACCACCGCGACACCTCCACGATCCAGGGCGCCCTCTTCTCCGGCCGCCGCGCCGCCGCGGCCGCACTCCGCGACCTCGCGACGGGCCTCCCGGCGTGATCCCGGCCCGGGGTGGCGAGCGGGGCGTACGGGGCCGGGTGGACTCACCCGCCCCCGTACGCTCCCAGGTCCCCCCGGGCCGGAAACCTCCCGTGCCCGCCCCCGGAGGCACAGGTGGAGCCGCCCGGCGATGGAGGGAAGGCGGGGGAGGTCAGCGCGGTAACACGGCCACGCAGTCGATCAGCGCGGTAACGCCGCCACGCGGTCGAGGAACGCGCGGACGGCGACCGTGTCGCGGAAGGGCTCCAACCGCCCCCGGAACTCCCGGACGTACTCGCCCGCGCGGACCGACCGCATCTCGCTCGCCCCGCGAACGACCTCCACCCCGTGCGCACAGGCGACCTCCACCTCGCCCAGCCCGAGCCGCGCGGACGCCAGCACGGTGCGGCAGAACAGCCTGCTGCGCGCGTACGCCGCCGCCCTGAGCTGCAGCGACCGCTCGGCGTACTGCACCGCCGCCCGGTACTGCCGCAGGTCCCGATGGCAGTGCGCGAACTCGTCCGCGAGCTGCGCCTCGTCGAAGAACCGCGCCCAGCCGGGCACCTCGTCCCCGCCGCGGGCGGCGGACAGCGACCGCTCGGCGCGCGCCAGCGCCCCCGCACAGGCCCGCGCCTCCCCGATCAGCCCGTGCCCGCGCGCCTCGGCCGCGTGCAGCAGCGCGTGCACGACCGCGGGCGCCCCCGACCCGACCCCCTGCTGGGCGACCCGGGCGAGTTGCACCGCCTCGCGCCCGTGCCCGAGGTAGACGGCCTGACGGCTCATCGTGACCAGGACGTAGCTCCCGTAGACCCGGTCCCCGGCCGCCTGCGCCAGCCGCAGCGACTGCACGAAGTAGCGCTGCGCGAGACCGTGCGCCCCGATGTCGTACGAGGTCCACCCGGCGAGCCGGGTGAGGTCGGCGACAGAGGCGAACAGCCGGCGGCCGAGCGCCTCGCCGTAGGACCCGCGCAGCAGCGGTTCGGCCTCGTGCTCCAGGTAGCGGACGAGGGCCTGCCGGGCGTGCCCGCCGCCGTAGGCGTGGTCGAGGGAGCGGAAGAGGTCGCCGACGGCGCGTACCGCGGCGATGTCGCCCGCGCCGACCCGACCGGGCACGCCGCCGCCCGTCCCGGCTCCCGCATGGCCCCCGAGCAGCACGACCGGCTCGCCCTCGCGCGCCCCGCGGCTCTGCGTCGGCACCCGCGCGGCCCGGGCCGCCCAGGCGCCCTGGACCGCCACAGCCCCGCCCCCGGGCTCCTCCGCCCCGGCCGCGCGCTCCCCGTCGCCGTCCGCCGGGCCCGCCTCCGCCGCCGCGGACGGCACCGGGGCCACCGGATGCTGCGGCCCCTGCCCCACCCGCTCGTCGGCCCGCCCGATCAGCCAGTCCCGGCTCGGCACCACCAGCCCCGCCGGGGTGAACGCGATCTTCCGCAACTCGGCCTGGTTCCCGGTGTCCTTGCGCCACAGCCCGCTGACGATGTCCACCGCCTCCTCGGGCGTGGCCGCGTACTCCAGCCCGGCGTAGACCGGCGCGCACGCGTCGAGCCCGAGGTCGGGCGCGGCCAGCCGGCGGCCGAGCCGCTGCGTGAAGACCTCCGCGATCAGCGCCGGCGTGGTGCCCCGGGGTTGCTGCCCGCGCAGCCAGCGGGTGATCGACGTCTTGTCGTAGCGCAGGTCGAGGCCGTGCTCGACGCCGAGTTGGTTGACCCGGCGGGCGAGTCCCGCATGCGAGAAGCCTGCTTCCGCGATGATCTCGGCGAGTTTGGTGTTGGCTCGGTTCTGCCGTTCGGTACGCGCCTGGCGGGGCGCCGCGCTGGTCGGAAGGTTCGGCGTTCGCTGCGTGGGGCGGTCCGTCATCGGCAGTACGGTCCACTTCCTCTGGGCGGTCTCAAGAACGGCGTGAATGTAACGGTCAGTGCCGGGAAGCTCACCGTAAGAGCCGTATATTCGCCCGAATGGACTACAACTGGCCGCATTCCGGACAGTTCCTGTGCGGCGGGATCGCGGTCGCGGCGGTGGTCGGGAAGGGGCCGGCCCCCGGCCGCGCAGGGCCCGCGGCACGACCGCTTCGCGCGCCGCCGTACAGTGGCTGAGGTGCGCCCGGCCGCACCACCAGCCGTGGCCGGCAACGCGCCTCCGTCGCGTACCGCAGAGGAGTAGGAGTAGCCGTGAGCGAACTGCGCTTCGTCCACCTGGGGTTCGGCGCCGACGCCGTCGAGTACGAGGAAGCGTGGCAGGAGCAGCGCCGTGTGCACGCGGCCCGGTTCCTCGACGAGGTGCCCGACACCTGCCTGCTGCTCGAACACCCGCCGGTCTACACCGCCGGACGCCGCACCGCCGACAACGAGCGCCCCCTCGACGGCACCCCCGTGGTCGACGTCGACCGCGGCGGCAAGATCACCTGGCACGGCCCCGGCCAGATCGTCGGCTACCCGATCATGAAGCTCCCCCGCCCCGTCGACGTGGTCGCCCACGTCCGCCGGCTGGAGGAGGCGCTGATCCAGGTGGCCGCCGACTTCGGCCTGGAGACCTCGCGGGTGGAGGGGCGCAGCGGCGTGTGGGTGCTGGGCGACCCCGTGGAGCAGCGCCCGGGCGGCCTCACCCTGGACTTCGACCCGCGGCTGGCCGACGAGGAGTTCGACCCGCGGCTGAACGGCCCGGAGTACGCCCCCTCCAACGCAGGCCAGCGCCGCGAGGACCGCAAGCTCGCCGCGATCGGCATCCGCGTCGCGAAGGGCGTGACCATGCACGGCTTCGCGCTCAACTGCAACCCCGACAACACCTGGTACGACCGGATCGTGCCGTGCGGCATCCGCGACGCGGGCGTCACCTCGCTCTCGGCCGAACTGGGCCGGGACGTGCCGGTGGCCGAGGTGCTGCCGGTGGTCGAGAAGCACCTCACCGCGGTGCTCGGCACGGCCGTCCCGCTGCCCCGCGCGGTGTGAGCCGACCGGACGGCGTCGGCCCGGCGGTGTGTGCCGGGCGGACGGCGGCCCGGCGGGGACGGGAATGCCCCGTCCATGCCGCGGGTTGCATCGATGATGAGCCGTGGGAAGTACGGGCGTACGCTGGTGTTCGCCGTAGAATCGAAGCTTTAGAGGGAGCCGGTCGTGTCTGCAGTCGCACCCGACGGACGCAAGATGCTGCGCCTTGAGGTCCGCAACAGCCAGACCCCCATCGAGCGCAAGCCCGAGTGGATCAAAACCCGGGCGAAGATGGGTCCCGAGTACACGCAGATGCAGAAACTCGTGAAGAGCGAGGGCCTGCACACCGTGTGCCAGGAGGCGGGCTGTCCCAACATCTACGAGTGCTGGGAGGACCGCGAGGCGACCTTCCTCATCGGCGGCGACCAGTGCACGCGGCGCTGCGACTTCTGCCAGATCGACACCGGCAAGCCGCAGGCCCTCGACCGCGACGAGCCGCGCCGGGTCGGCGAGTCCGTGCTCACCATGGACCTGAACTACGCCACCATCACCGGCGTCGCCCGCGACGACCTGGAGGACGGCGGCGCCTGGCTCTACGCGGAGACGGTCCGGCGCATCCACGCGATGACCGCGGACCGCGCGGGCGGCCGCACCAAGGTCGAGCTGCTCATCCCCGACTTCAACGCCGAGCCCGCGCAGCTCGCCGAGGTCTTCGGCGCCCGCCCCGAGGTCCTGGCGCACAACGTGGAGACGGTGCCGCGGATCTTCAAGCGCATCCGCCCCGGCTTCCGCTACGAGCGCTCGCTTGAGGTGATCACCCGCGCCCGCGAGGCCGGCCTGGTCACCAAGTCCAACCTGATCCTGGGGATGGGCGAGGAGCGCGAGGAGGTCAGCCAGGCGCTGCAGGACCTGCACGACGCGGGGTGCGAGCTGATCACCATCACGCAGTACCTGCGGCCCTCCGCACGGCACCACCCGGTGGAGCGCTGGGTGAAGCCGGCGGAGTTCGTGGAGCTGAAGGAGGAGGCCGAGGAGATCGGCTATGCGGGTGTGATGTCCGGGCCGCTGGTGCGTTCGTCATACCGCGCCGGGCGGCTCTTCCAGCAGGCCATCGACCGGCGGGCCGGCCTGGACGCCCCGGCACACGCCGGCGGTGCGGCTTTCATACGCGATTGACCGGAAGGTCACCGGCTGGTAACACGGTGTGGCGAGACTTGTTCTCGCCGCACCGTTGTCGTGTCGGGCAGCGCGGCGCCGTCGTAGGTCCCGCACCGCACGCGTTCCGTACCTCCGCAGGGCCCTCGGCAGGTCCCGCACCGCAGGTCCCGCACCGCAGGGTTTCGCACCGCCCGTAGGTCCCGCACCGCCGTACGTCCGCCAGGCCCCGTACTGCCGCCAGACCCGTACCGCCGCTCTTCCCGCTCCGTCCACCGCCTTCCTCCTTCCTCCCGAGGGGACGCCATGTCGTCGTCGTCCGAGCAGGTGCACGTTCCCGGCCGCCTCCTGACCGGCCGCCGGCCCCTTTTCCGCCGCGGTCAGCGGCATGCGCCGGCGGTGCCGGTGGCGGGCGCGCTGCGCGCGGTGGAGACCTTTCTGCTGAGCGGCGGCCAGCAGACCGCCCGCAGGAACGCGTGGGCGGCCGTCGTGGCGGACCGGCAGCGCGCCAAGGACCGGCGCGAGGCCGAGCACGAGATCGCGGCGCTCGCGGGCGCGGAGCGCGGCGGAGCCGCCCGGCCGCGGTGACGGCGTACCGACAGGCCACGTATCCTTTGCCACATGGCGAGGAAGGAAACATCCGAGAGCAGTTCTGGACGGCTCGCGCAGATCGTCCAGACATACAAGATGACCAGGCAGGCCGATTCGAAGATCGGTCTTGTCCTTGCGGCTGTGGGAATCGTCACCTTCGGTGTCATCCTCGCCCTCGGCTTCTTGATCAACCACCCCATCTACGCGGGCATCCTGGGTCTCCTGGTGGGCCTGCTGGCGACCGCGGTGGTCTTCGGCCGCCGTGCCGAGCGGGCCGCCTTCGGGCAGCTCGACGGCAAGCCGGGCGCGGCAGCCGCCGTGCTGCAGAACGTGCGGGGCTGGACCGTGACCCCCGCGGTGGCGATGAACAAGAGCCAGGACGTCGTACACCGGGCGGTCGGCAAGGCCGGCATCGTCCTGGTCGGCGAGGGCAACCCGAACCGGGTGAAGGGGCTGCTGGCCGCCGAGAAGAAGAAGGTCGCCCGGGTCGTCTACGACGTGCCGGTGCACGACTACATCGTCGGTGACGACGAGGGCCAGCTTCCGCTGAAGAAGATCCGTACGACGCTGCTGCGGCTGCCGCGGTCGCTGAGCGGTCCGAAGACCACCGAGGTGAACGACCGGCTGCGGGCGCTCGGGGACCTGATGAGCAACATGCCGATTCCGAAGGGCCCGATGCCGAAGGGCATGCGGATGCCGCGCGGGCGCTGAGCGCTTCGCCCGTCGGAGCCGAGCGCGTCGCCCGTCGGAAGCCGAGCCGCTTCGCCTGCCGAAGCCGAACACGCCGAAGGGGCGCCGGGGAGATCCCGGCGCCCCTTTTCGTGCGCCCGCGCTGTTCGTGTCGGCGCGTTCCCGTTCTCACGTTCCCGGGGCGCGCTCCCGCGTTCCCGTCCTCGCGTTCCCGTTTCCGCGTTCCCGGGGCGCGCTCCCGTGTTCCCGTTCTCACGTTCCCGGGGCGCGCTCCCGCGTTCCCGCGTCCCGCCGTCAGATCCGGACCTGGACCGCCTTGGCGGCCTTGTCGTGCAGCCCCCGGGTGTCGCGGTCCCAGACCACCGCCGGGACGACCAGGAGCAGCAGCACCGTACGGATCAGCGCGGCGAGCGGGCTGAGCCGGCGGCCGTCAACGCCGATCACCCTCAGCCGGGTGATCAGTTTCCCCGGGGTGCTGCCGACCAGCGCGAGCCCGATCAGGCTGACCGCGCCGAAGACGACGAGCGCCCAGTTGTTCGCGGTGTGCACATTACGGTGAGCGATCAGGCCGTATGCGATCACCACGCACAGCACCCAGTCGATGAAGATCGCCGCGACCCGGCGGCCGATGGACGCGATGGACCCCGGTCCGTCCTCGGGCAGGCCCAGCCGCTCACCGCGGTAGCCGAACTCCACGCCCATCTGTTCCGCGGCCGCGCGCGGCCCGGAGAGCCACGATCCCACTACTTCCCTGTTGTCCACGGCATCCACGGTAACCCCGCGCACGAACGGACCACCGGGCGGGCACCTGACGCCCCTCCCGGCTGCCCTTGCGGGCGCTGGGCGGCGGGCGGCCGGGGGCGATTCCGGGGCATCGCGGTTAACCTCTGCGAAACAAATGGGTCATGCTGGAGAAATCCCTGATCCCTAAGGTCAGGGCAGTGTGCGCCACCGCACTGGCCGCACATCTCGATCGCCAACCCGACCCGCGGGGCCGGGCCTAGGAGGAGTTGGATGTTCCAGAACGCCGACGACGTCAACAAGTTCATCAAGGACGAGGACGTCAAGTTCGTCGACGTCCGCTTCTGCGACCTGCCCGGCGTGATGCAGCACTTCACGGTCCCGGTCTCGACGTTCGACCCGACCGAGGAACTGGCCTTCGACGGCTCGTCCATCCGCGGGTTCCAGGCGATCCACGAGTCCGACATGGCGCTGAGCGCGGACCTGTCGACTGCCCGCGTCGACCCGTTCCGGCGGGACAAGACGCTGAACATCAACTTCTTCATCCACGACCCGATCACCGGCGAGCAGTACAGCCGTGACCCGCGGAACGTCGCGAGGAAGGCCGAGGCGTACCTCGCCTCCACCGGCATCGCCGACACCGCGTACTTCGGTCCCGAGGCCGAGTTCTACGTCTTCGACAGCGCCCGCTTCCAGACCTCCGCGAACGAGTCGTTCTACCACATCGACTCCGAGGCGGCCGCGTGGAACACCGGCGCCACCGAGGACAACCGCGGCTACAAGGTCCGCTACAAGGGCGGCTACTTCCCCGCCCCGCCGGTCGACCACTTCGCCGACCTGCGCGCCGAGATCTCCCTCGAACTCGAAGCGGCCGGGCTCCAGGTGGAGCGCCAGCACCACGAGGTCGGCACCGCCGGTCAGGCCGAGATCAACTACAAGTTCAACACGCTGCTCGCCGCGGCCGACGACCTGATGCTCTTCAAGTACATCGTCAAGAACGTCGCCTGGCGCAACAACAAGACCGCCACCTTCATGCCCAAGCCGATCTTCGGTGACAACGGCTCCGGCATGCACGTCCACCAGTCGCTGTGGCAGAGCGGCACCCCGCTCTTCTACGACGAGCAGGGTTACGCGGGCCTGTCCGACACCGCCCGCTTCTACATCGGCGGCATCCTCAAGCACGCCCCCTCGCTGCTGGCGTTCACCAACCCCACGGTGAACTCCTACCACCGCCTGGTGCCCGGCTTCGAAGCCCCGGTGAACCTCGTGTACTCCCAGCGCAACCGCTCCGCCGCGATGCGCATCCCGATCACCGGCTCCAACCCGAAGGCCAAGCGCGTCGAGTTCCGCGCGCCGGACCCGTCGTCTAACCCCTACCTCGCCTTCTCCGCGCTCCTCCTCGCGGGCCTGGACGGCGTGAAGAACAAGATCGAGCCGGCCGAGCCGATCGACAAGGACCTCTACGAGCTCGCCCCCGAGGAGCACGCGAGCGTCGCCCAGGTCCCGACCTCGCTCCCCGCGGTCCTCGAGGCCCTCGAGGCCGACAACGAGTACCTCCAGGCCGGCGGCGTCTTCACCTCCGACCTGATCGAGACCTGGATCGACTACAAGCGCGCCAACGAGATCGCGCCCCTCCAGCTCCGCCCCCACCCGCACGAGTTCGAGCTCTACTTCGACATCTAAACCGCGAGGTCGGGTGCGCCGGGGTCCCACGGTCCCCGGTCCCGGAGATTCCCCAGGTCGGCACTTCGCCGGCCTGGGGATCTCTGCGTCATGGGGCTCGCATCGCCCGCGCCGCCGGTTCGGCGCCAGGCGAACGATCCGGGACAGCGACGTCCTCGGCCGTGCCTTCCACGACGGGGCGCGACGCGTTGCGGGCTTGGCGGGTGGCGTGGCGCGGGGTCGGGGTTCGGGGTTCGGGGTTCGGGGTTCGGGGTTCGGGTTAAGGGGAGGGGAGTTGACGGGTGCGCGGGGGTCGGCCGTGGTGATCGTTCGCGCTTGTGTGCGTGGAGGTCGAGGGGGGAGCCCCACCGCGGTGGTGGACGACGTGGCGTTGACCGATGAGGAGCGTCGGCGGGTGGCGGTGACGGCGGGTACGTCGCATGCCGTCTTCGTCTCGGTGGACGACGGTCGGCAGGGCGTGCCCGGGGCGTCGCTGCGCTTCTTCACCGCCGAGGGGGAACTGCCCGCTTGCGGCCACGGAACGGTTGCGGCGTTGGCGTTCCTCGCCGAACGCGCCGGGGGCGCGGAGTACCTGGCCACGCTTCGTACGGCGGGGCGGGTCTTCAACGGCTGGTGTCTACGGGAGAAGGCGCAGTTCAGGGCGGCGTTCGAGCCCGGCCCTGTGGACCTGCGCGAGGCCACGCCCGTCGAGCGCGAACTCGTCCTGCCCGCGCTCGGGGTCACCGCGGACTCGCTCGCGCCGGGTATCCGCGTAGCCTCGGTGGGACGGCCTCGGTTGCTGGTACCCATCACCACGCGGCCGGCTCTCGCGGCGCTCGACCCGGACTTCGTACGGCTCAGGGCCGGCTGTGACCGTCTCGGTTTGCTGGGCTGCTACGTCTATTCCGTGCCGACGCCGGACGGCCGCGTCGCCGCCCGCATGTTCGCCCCGTCGATCGGGGTGGCCGAGGACATCGCCAACGCCAACAGCACCGCCTGCCTGGCCGCTGACCTGGCTGGTCGGGGCATCGCCGACATCGCCGTGGACATGGGCGACTCGCTCGGCAGCCCCTCCACGATCACGGCCACCACGCGGCACGGCTCATCGGGTTCGCTGGTACGCGTGGGCGGTGCCGCGCAGATCACCGCGACGGCCCCCTTGCCGTAGTCGAGCGGGAATCCGCGCGTACGGCGCCGGCCCCGTCACCGAGTGGGTTGCCGGGCCGCCGCACGACCGGCAGGGGTCTCGTCGAAAGTCGTCGGCTCCGCCTGCGAACCGGTGCGCAAGCCGGATGCTCCGGTCGGGGGCGGTGGTCAGGCGATCGCGATGAGTTCGGCCTCGAAGCCGTCGTCGTTCTCCAGGTAGGCGGCGTACTGGTCCGGGCCGCCGGCGTGGGGGTGGCGGTCGGGGAACATCAGGCGCCAGCCGTGGTGGCGGGACTCGGCGGCCAGCGCCTCGACGGTGGGCGGGTCGGCGACGTGGAACGCCAGGTGGTTCAGGCCGGGGCGGCAGCGGTCGTGGGCGGCTGCGGTGAGGGCGGGGGACTGTTCGATGACGAGGTAGGTCGTACCGAGCTGCCAGCTCCGCCCCCGGTCCCAGTGCTGGAAGGGCGTGTGGCCGAGGGCTTCGAGCAGCCAGCCGAACGACGTGATCGCACGGTCGAGGTCGGGGACCCAGAGTTCGACGTGGTGGAGCGCGCCCGGGGTCGGGGCGGTCATGACGCCGCCGACCGGTCGGGCATCGCGGTGGTCCCGCGGTGGCGGTCGTGGCGTCGGTCGCGGTCGTGGTCGCGGCGTCGGTCGCGGTCGCGGTCGCGGTCGTGGTGGCGCACCGGCAAGTCCCCTTCTTCGTCGGCGGGTTCGCCGATCCGGGCGGGCCGGGTGCGTGGGGCGGCCCGACCGGAGTGGCGATTGTACGGCGCCGGGGCCGGGGCTGGAGGTGCGCCGGCGCGTCAGGCGAGGCGGCCCGGGGGCGTCATGCCAACCCGGGGCGTCATGCGAAGTAGTGGCCCTCCTTGAGGTCGGCGATCAGGCCCGGGCGGGTCGGTTCCCACCCGAGCAGGTCGCGGGTGAGCCGCGCCGAGGCGGGCCCGTCGGTGCCCCAGAAACCGCCGAGCCAGCCGACGTACTCCCCGGCCTGCTCGGGCGGGACGGAGACCGCGGGGATGCCGAGGCGTTCGGCGAGGACTTCGGCCACCTCGCGGATCGGTACCCCCTCGTCGCCGACCGCGTGCAGCGCCGACCCGGCCGGCGCGGACTCCAGCGCGAGGCGGAACAGGCGGGCAGCGTCGTCGCGGTGGACCGACGGCCAGCGGTTGGCGCCGTCGCCGACGTAGGCGGCCGCGCCCTTCTCGCGTGCGAAGCCGATCACGGTCGGGATGAACCCGTTGTCGCCGTTTCCGTGCGTGGCCGGGGGCAGCCGTACGACCGAGGAGCGCACGCCGCGGTCGGCGAGGGCGAGCGTGTAGTGGGCGTTGGCGATCCGCGCGTTGGCGCCAGCGATCGGGGCGCCCTGCCCCGCGGCGGGAGCGGCCAGCCCGTCGCGTTCGGTGGCGACGGCGCCGGGCGGGAGCCCGAGCACGCCGAGGATGCCGGAGGCGATGACGAACGGCCTGCCGGTGCCGGCCAGGGTCTGCCCGAAGGTCTCGATCGCCGCGCGGTCGGCGCCGGTGGCCCCGGCGAAGTCGCCCGCGAAGGCGATGTCGTGCTTGAAGGCGAGGTGGACGACGCCGTCGGAGTCGGCGGCGGCGCTGCGCAAGGTGTCGAGGTCGTCGAGCGAGCCGAGGCGGACTTCGGCGCCCGCGTCGCGCAGGGCGCGGGCCGAGTTGTCGGAACGGGCCAGCCCGGTGACCGTGTGGCCGGCGGCAATCAGGTCGGGGACGAGCCCGCGGCCGATCCAGCCCGATGCTCCGGTGACGAAGACGTGCACGGGTAACCTCCAGAGGGTCTTATTATTTGTACGGTCGTGCTAGAAATATTCTGTGTACAGTCGTACCAGAAATGTCAAACCGAGGCCACGCCCGGCGGTGGAAGCGCCGAGGGCGGCGGGGCGGTGTCGGGAGCAACAGGAGGAAGCGATGGCGGGGCGCCCGGTCGACCATCAGCGGCGGGCGGAGCTGCTCGACGCGGTGGTGGACTACACGGTCGAGCACGGGTTCTCCGAGCTGTCGTGGCGGCCGGTCGCCGCCGCGCTCGGCGTGTCGACCACGACCCTGGTGCACCGCTTCGGCACCAAGGAGCAGATGCTGGAGGCCATCCTCGGTCGGCTGCGGGAGCGCATCTTCGCGGCCACCAATGACACCCTCGGCGAGCAGCCCGACCTGGCGACGGCGGTGCGCGCGGTCTGGACCCGGACCTCGGACCCGCGGCGGGGGGCGGAGTTCAGGCTGTTCTTCGCCGTCTACGGGCGCGCGCTCCAGGCGCCGGAGCAGTTCGCGGAGTTCCTGGACCGGGTGGTCGCCGACTGGATGAACGCGCTGTGCGAGACGCAGGGGCCCGGCACCGACCCGGTGACCGCGAAACGCACGGCCACCCTCGTGATCGCGACGATCCGCGGCCTGCTGCTCGACCTGCTCGCCACCGGCGACCGGGCCCGGGTCCAGGACGCGGCGGAGAGCTTCCTCGCCACCCTTGAACGGCGTGACGGGAACGCGCGGGCCGGGGAAGCGCCGGACGGGACAGCACGGGTCGGGAAGGTGCGGGACGGGGAAACGCGGGAGGCGGAGGCATCATAGGGGGTATGCCTGAATTGCCCGAGGTCGAAGCGCTGCGCTGGTTTCTCGATGACCACCTGGTGGGGCGGACCGTCGAGCGGGTGTACCCGCTGGCGGTGAGCGCCCTCAAGACGTACCGCCCGGGGGTCGCGGACCTGGAGGGACGGGCGTTCGACGCGGTCGCGCGGCACGGCAAGTTCCTCGACCTGGCGGCCGGTGACCTGCACCTGGTGATGCACCTGGCGCGGGCGGGCTGGGTGCGCTGGAACGACAATCTGCCCGACGCGCCGCCCCGGCCCGGCAAGGGGCCGCTGGCGCTGCGGGTACGGCTCGCGGAGCCGGCCGGGACCGGCTTCGACGTGACGGAGTTCGGCACGCAGAAGCGGCTGGCGGTCTACGTGGTGCACGACCCGGCGGAGGTGCCGGGCGTGGCGCGGCTGGGGCCGGACCCGCTGGCGGCGGACTTCACCCCCGAGGCGTTCGCGCGGCTGCTGGCGGGCGAGCGGCGGCAGATCAAGGGGGTGCTGCGCGACCAGAGCGTGATCGCGGGGATCGGCAACGCCTACTCCGACGAGATCCTGCACGCGGCGAAGATGTCGCCGTACAAGCTCGCGGCGAAACTGTCGGGGCAGGAGGCGGCGCTGCTGTACGACATGATCGGCAGCACGCTGCGGGACGCGGTGGAGCGCTCGCGGGGGCTGCCGCTGCGGGATCTGAAGGCCGAGAAGAAGAGCGGGTTGCGGGTGCACGGGCGCAAGGGCGAGCCGTGCCCGGTGTGCGGGGACACCGTTCGCGAGGTGTCGTTCAGCGACTCGGCGCTCAATTACTGCCCGACCTGCCAGACCGGCGGGAAGCCGCTGGCGGACCGGCGGATGTCGCGACTGCTGAAGTAGCGCCCCGGCGGCGCACAGGGTGAGCCGGGCCCGGGTCGGCCCGGGTTGCCGTGCGTACGGGCGTGCGGCCCGATGTGGGGCGCCCGCGGCGGTGGGCTGCCGTTGCCGGGCGCAGGACGGGGTGGCGGGACCGGGTGGCGGGACCGGATGTCGGTGCGTGGGGCGTTGACCGTATGGTTTTCCAGCAGTGAGGCGGGACGGTGACGTGCCCGCGGGCAAGCGAGCGGCTGGAGGCCGGCGCGATGGGTGACGTGGACGCGGCGCCGATACGGTTCGGCATTGTCGGTAGCGGTTGGCGGTCGGAGTTCTTCGTACGGCTCGCCCGGGCACTGCCCGAGCGGCTCGCGGTGGCCGGGGTGGTGACCCGCTCGGCGGAACGGGCCGAGCAGGTCCGTACGGCGTGGGGCGTGCCCGCCTACCGTACGGTCGGTGAACTGCTCGCGGCCGAACCGGAGTTCGTGATCCCGTCGGTGCCTTGGGACGTGACTCCCGGGGTGGTGCGGGACCTGGTGGAGCAGGGCGTGCCGGTGCTGGCCGAGACGCCGCCGGCGCCGGACGCGGCAGGGCTCCGGGAGCTGTGGAGCGCGGTGGGCGGCGCCCGCCGCGCCGCTACCGGCGGGGGCGGGGGCATGGCTTCGGCTTCGGCTTCGGCCGCGGACGGCGGCGCGCTGGTGCAGGTCGCCGAGCAGTACGTGCTGATGCCCGGGCACGCGGCCAGGATCGCCCTCGTCCGCGACGGCGTGATCGGCGCGGCCACCTCGGTCCAGCTCTCCTCCACGCACATGTACCACGCGATGTCCCTGATCCGGCACACCCTCGGCGTCGGCTTCGGGCCGGCGACGGTGACCGCGCGCGCCTTCACCGCACCGCTGGCCGACCCGCTCTCCCCCAAGGGCTGGTCGGACGACCTGACGCCCAAAGACGCGACGACCACCCTCGCCCTGATCGACTTCGGCGCCGGCCGCACCGGCCTGTACGACTTCACCGACAACCAGTGGTGGAACCCGCTGCGCGCCCGCCGGGTCGTCGTCCGCGGTTCGCTCGGCGAGATCGTGGACGACAGCGTGGTGCGGATGGCCGACCCGCGGACCCCGGTGGAGTCCGCGCTGGTCCGCCGCCGCACCGGCACCGACCTCAACCTCGAGGGCGCCGAGGTGCACCACATCTCCTTCGACGGCCGCGTGGTGTGGCGCAACGACTACGTCGGCGCGAGCCTGTCCGAGGACGACCTCGCGGTGGTGGACCTGCTGTGCCGGACCGGTGCCTGGGTGCGCGGCGAGGGGCCCGAGCCCTACCCGCTGGCCGAGGGCTGCCAGGACCACCTGCTCGCCTTGGCCGTCGAGGAGTCCGCTCGCACAGGGGCGCCGGTGACCACCGCGGAGGAGGCGTGGGCCACCGCCTGAGGGTGGGGCCGGCCGGGCTCGGCGGACTCCGCGAGCTCGGCGGACTCGGCGGACTCGGCTGCTCGGTGTGGCGGTCGGCTCGGGCGGCGCCGGTCGGGCCGGTCTTCGCACCGGGCCGGTCGGACAGGCCGGCCTGCGGACCGGGGACATGGCGAGCCGGTGCGCGGGCCCGCACCCGGCCCGCACTCGGCCGCTCCGTAAACTGCCGTGCCCCGCGGCCGAGTTCGGAGCCAACGAGTCATGAGCTGCCCGGGGCGAAGTGCACGCTGGTGGTGACGTCACCACCCGGGGTGGGGTCGCACTCGTCCACCGAACCGGCGCACGGACCGGTCCAGGTGTCCGGCTGATACGGCTCGCTCACGGTGCCGCCGGCCCCGGACGATCCACCGGACGCACCGGAACCCCCGGACGTGCTCGAATCGCCCGCATCACCGGCGCCGCCTATGCTCCCCGCCGTGCTCGAACCGCCGCTATCGCTCACACCGGCTGTGGCGCCGGTGTCCCCGGCGGCGCCGGAGCTGTCGGCGCCCGCGGGGTCGCCGTGGGCTTTGAGGGAGAGCGGGGCCTTCGCGTCGAAGTAGCGGACCGTGCAGGGCGTGGGCTGGTCGCACTTGGTGGTGGTTCCGTCGGCGGCGATGTCGACGTAACCGTGTCGCCGGCCGCCGGTGTCCGGGGTGACGGTCACCTTGACCGTGGCGAAGGCGCGGCCGGTGAGACGGGCGGTGCTCCTGCCGTCCTTGCCGTAGCTGACCGTGAGGGTGTCGGCGCGCCTGCCGAGCGCGGTGGGCGCGAACCGCACGCTCACGCTGCAACTGGTGCCCGCCGCCAGCCCTTTGGCCGGTGCCGGACCGCCGCCCGCCTCGTCGTCGAGGAACCCGGGCGACATGCCCTCGCCGGTGTGGCACGAGCCCGTGGTGATGGCGAAGTCGGAGCGGGCGGACAGGCTGATCGCGTCCAGCGGGACCGGGCTGCCGTTCGGGTTGGTGATGGTCAGCTTGGCGACCGGGGCGGCGGCCGAACCCTCGTGCACGTCGCCGTAGTCTCCCGTGCCCTTGATCGTGAGGGGTTTCAGTGCGGCGCCCGGGTCGGCCGGGTCGTCGGACCCGGTGGGGAGGGTGCCGCCGGGGGCGTCCTGGTCCTTGGTGCCGCCGTCGATCCGGTGGGCGCCGGGCAGGCCGCCCGACGCCGCCGGGCCGCCCTTGGCCCCGGCCGCCGAGGCGTTGTGGTGCCAGCCCGAGCCGCCCGCTCCGCCCAGCCCGTCCCTCCCGACGGCGCCGACCGCGACCGCCACACCGGCCGCGAGGACCACGGTCGCCGCGCCCATTCCCACGAGTGCTCTGCGCCGCCGACGTGCCCGGGCCCGCGCCCGGCGGCTCGCCGCACGGCCCATGCCCGCCAGTCGCCCGCCGAGAGAGGCCCGCGGGACGCCCGCGCCGCCCGCACCTCGCCAGTCGCCGGAATCGCCCGCGACGAGCGCCAGGTTGGCCCGGGTCTCCTCCGCCGCGCTGCCGTCCGCGGCCCTCGCATGGCGGGTGCGCAGCTCCAACGCGTGGGCCAGCGCGTCCCTGGCCGCATCCGGACGGCCTTCCAGGAGATGGAGTGTGCCTTCCTGGTGGGCGAAGTGGGCCTCCGCCACGACGTCCGGCAGTTCGAGGGCCGCGATGCGCCCGATCTCCAACGTCCGCTGCCAGGACCTCCAGTGCCCCTGGATACACAGCACCGGCTCCACGATCGCGGCGAGCGCGATCACCGTGTCCCACTCGCGGCGGCCGGCCGCCGTGTCCAGCAAGGGCACCGCCGCGTCCGCCGCCTGGCTCGCCTCGGCGCCGCACGGGTCGCGCGCCTCGATCCAGCTGCCGAGGGCCCGCAGCGAGACGCCGAAGTCGAGGTGGCGGTGGAGCAGTCGCAGGTAGGGCTCGGGGAGCCCGGTCGGCAGGCCGAAGCGGTCACCGCGCTTCTCGGCGAGCCCTCGCGCGCACAGCCGGTCGAACCGCTCGGCGCCGGCCGGCACTTCCGCCATCGCCGCGACCAGTCGGGCGGGCAAGTGGGCGCCGCCGAGCAGTGCGAGCACGGCCAGCGCCCGCTTGGACTCCGGGTCGAGCGCGGCGATCGCCAACTCGTCGAGCACCCCCGGGTCCAGCTCGACCTCCTGCGCCAACTCGGCGAAGCGGCGGCCTTCGTACCGCACCAGAGCGGCGGCCTGGCGCAATGCGAGCGGTCTGCCGCCGACCGCGGCCACCAGTCGTCGCGCGTGCGGCAGTTCGGACTCGGAGACGATCCGGTCGAGGTCGCGGGAGAGCAAGGTCATCGCGTCCGCGGAGGTGAGGCCGGGCAGCGGGTGGGACACCCCGAGCCGCCCGATTCCCGGGCGGACCGCGCCCATCAGCACCGCGCACCCGCGTAACGCGTCCCGCAGATCGGCGAGCTGCAACGGGCCGTATCCCACGTCGTCCAACGCGACGACGGCGACGACCTGCTCGAGGGCGCGCCGGCACTCGTCCGTGGTCAACCGGGGTGCTCCCGGCGGGTACTCGTAGAATTCGCGGACCATGTCCTGGAGGAAATCCTCAAGATCGGCGGCACCGACGCGGATATATGCATCCGGCGCGACGGCGCGCAGCAGAGAGGTCTTTCCCGAGCCGCATTTCGCGGTGAATTCGACCATGCGGCGCGATCGCACGGCGCTGCGCATCAGCCCCAATTGCTCTTCCCGCCCCACCAGCGTGCCCACCGCGCCCGTGTGCGGATGGTTCGCCCGCCGCCGCGGCACGCGCTGAGCCGGGTCGGCTTCGCCCTCACCCCCGCCCCGGCCGCCGCCTCGCCGACCGCCTTCGGGCGCGGCGCGCTCCACTCTCACGCCGCGGCCGCGGCCGCCGACCACCACGCGGAACTCTCCGAAAACGAACCCGTCCATTTCTACCCCCGGCACCCCTGGTATCCCCCGTCATCCCCGGCTTCCCGGACGGGAATGAACGCGGTGCTCCCTGCACCACGCGAGAACCACGTTACGGGCTGCGTCCACCTCCGTGCGCAAAGTTATCCACAGCCCGCAGGAGAAGTCCGATATTCAGCCCACGAGCCCTGTCTCATACGAGATGATCACCAGCTGGACCCGGTCGCGCGCGCCGAGTTTGGAGAACAGCCGCGCCACGTGGGACTTGGCCGTCGCCACGCTGATGAACAGGGTCTGCGCGATCTCGGTGTTGGACATCCCGCGTCCGACAAGCGTCAGCACCTCCCGTTCACGGTCGGTGATGCCGCGCAGTCGCTCGTCCCGCCCGTCCTGCCCCTCTTGCCCGTGCGGCTCGTCCTGCCCTCCGTGCCCGGCCTCCCGGCGCCGCCCGCTCCGATCCGCTTCCCCTCCCCGTGACGGTGCGCGTGCCGGTGCGCCGGCGAACGGCGGCCGCCGGGCGAACTCCTCGATCAGCCGCCGGGTCACGGCGGGCGCGATCAGCCCCTCGCCGGCCGCGACGACGCGGATGCCGTCGAGGATGGTCTCCAGCCGCATGTCCTTGAGCAGGAACCCGCTCGCCCCGGCCCGCAGCGCCGCGTACACGTACTCGTCGTCGTCGAACGTCGTCAGGACGAGCACGCGGGTCCCGTCGCCGGCCGCGCCCGTAATCAGCCGGGTGGCCTCGATACCGTCCATGCCGGGCATGCGGATGTCCATCACGGCGACGTCCGGGCGCAGTTGCCCGGCCAGCGACACCGCCTCTGCGCCATCGCCCGCCTCCCCCACGACCTCGATGTCCGGGGTGTCGGCGATCAGCACGCGCAGACCGGTGCGGATCAGCGGCTGGTCGTCGGTGAGGAGGACGCGGATCATCCGCGAACCCGTCCGGCGGGTGAAGCGGGCTCGGTGACGTGCCCGGGCAGGCGCTCCCCGCCCGCGGGACCGGCAGGTGCCGTATCCGTCGCCGGTTCCGTACGCTCCCGCGCACCCGCGCGGCCACCGGTCTCCGCGGTCGCCACCGCGCCCGCGTCACCCGCCGGCAGCGGCAGCCGCGCCGCCACCCGGAAGCCGCCGCCCGGGCGCGGGCCCGCGCTGAACTCGCCGTGCAGCAGGCTTACCCGCTCGCGCATGCCGACGATGCCGTAGCCGCCGCTCGCTGTTGACGGCCGGCCGCCGCAGCCGAGGTCGACCACCTCCACCAGCAGCGCGTCCTGCCGGTGGTCGAGGGTGACCGCGCAGTCCCGGGTGCCCGAGTGCCTGACCACGTTGGTGACCGCCTCCTGGACGATGCGGAAGGCCGACAGGTCGATGTCGGGCGGCAGAGGGCGGCGTTGCCCCTTCCAGCGGACCTCGACGCGTACGCCCACCTCGTGCGTGGTGGTCACGAGGCGGCCCAGGTCGGCGAGGCCCGGCGCCGGGTCGCGGGGCGGCTCGCCACCGTCGGTGTCGGTCTCCCGCAGTGCCCCGAGCAGGCGCCGCAGGCCGGACAGGGTCTCGCGGCTGGTGGCCTCGATGGCGTCCAGCGCCTTGCGGGTCTCGGCGGGCTGGGTCTCCATCACGCGGCTGCCGACGCCGGCCTGGATGGCGATGATGCCGATGCTGTGGGCGACCATGTCGTGCAGTTCGCGGGCGATCCGCAGCCGCTCCTCGGTCACCGCCTGCTGGGTGGCGCGGCGGCGCAGGGCCTCGGTGTGCGTACGGCTCTGCCGGACGGTGTTGCCCACCAGCCAGGCGACGAACGTGATGGCGGTCAGTGCCGCCCACACGGCGCCGTTGTCCTGGCTGGCGAGCACGACCACGCAGGAGAGGACGGCGCCGGCCACCGACATGAGGCGCGAGCGCGTCGCGGTGATGTAGCCGATGACGACAGCGGCCAGCAGGAACAGCACGACCGGTGCCTCGGGCACGCCGGTGCCGATGGCGGCGACGGACCCGGACAGCGAGACCACCAGGGCCGCCAGTGGCAGCCGGAAGACCAGCAGGGCGACGAAGGTGGTGGCAAGGGCGGTGACGAGGAGCGAGCCGTCCTCGATGTTGCCGTTGAGGTTGGTGAGGTGGGCCAGTTCGTCGCGGCGCTGAAAGCTGCGCACCAGGACGACCGTCACCCAGAAGACGGCCACCCACACGCCCAGTGGCGGACGCCTGAGCAGGGGCGTACGCGTCGGAGTACGGGATGCGGCGGGCATGCGCCGATCGTAGGCGCCCGGGGCGGGGCGGCACATTGGCCCGAAGGTGTAGTCCCGGGGGCTGGTGCACGGCCCCGGGAATGCGGCCCGCGGCCCGATGCGGGGCGGGCGGCGCTCCCGGCACCGTGAAGCCATGATCGAAGCAACGCACTTGACCAAGCGCTACGGTGCCACGGTCGCCGTCGACGGCTTGTCGTTCCGTGTACGTCCGGGACGGGTCACCGGCTTCCTCGGCCCGAACGGGGCCGGGAAGTCCACCACCCTGCGGATGATCCTCGGCCTGACCGCCCCCAGCGGCGGCACCGTCACGGTCGACGGAGTGCCGTTCGCCGACCGCCCGCGCGGGCTGCGGCACGTGGGGGCACTGCTCGACGCCCAGGACGTGCACGGCGGGCGCACCGCCGCCGCGCACCTGTCGGCGCTGGCACGCAGCAACCACATCCCTCGCGGCAGGGTCGCCGACGTGCTGGAGGAGGTGGGGCTCGGCAAGGCCGCCGGGCGGCGCATCGGCGGCTTCTCACTGGGCATGAAGCAGCGGCTCGGCATCGCGGCGGCGCTGCTCGGGGAGCCGCGGGTGCTGCTGTTCGACGAGCCCCTCAACGGCCTTGATCTGGAAGGGGTGCTGTGGGTGCGCGGCCTGTTCCGCCGGCTCGCCGCGGAGGGCCGCACGGTGCTGGTCTCCAGCCACATGATGAGCGAGATCGAGCACACCGCCGAGCAGGTCCTGGTGATCGGGCGCGGCCGGCTGATCGCCGACGAGCACCTCGCCTCCCTGTCGGGGGCAGCGCACGGAGTTGCGGTCGTCAGCGTGCGCACCGCCGACGTGGCGGCGCTGACGGCGCTGCTGGCGGAGGAGGGCGCGACGGTGCGGCAGGCGTCCGAGTCCGAGGAGGCGGTGGAGGTGTCGGGGCTGCCCGCCCGCCGGATCGGCGAACTCGCCGGGCGCCATGGCCTCACGCTCTACGAACTGGCCACCAGGTCGTCGTCGTTGGAGAGCGCCTTCCTGCGGTTGACCGCCGACAGCGTCGAGTACCCGGCGGGGCCACCGGCCCGGACCGGGGCCGGGCACCGGACGGGAGGGACCCGATGAGCTCAGCGTCCCTTGCCGTGTCCGGCGATCCGCTCCTCTCGGCGGACGGGGACGGGCCCCGCCCCCGGTTCACCGACCTCGTCGCCGCCGAGTGGATCAAGCTGCGGTCGCTGCGGTCGACGTACTGGGTGCTCGCGTCGTGCGTCGTGGTCGCCATCGTGGTCAACCTCAACGCCGTCCGCTCCGACTTCACGTACATCGACCACCCGCCGCCACCGATGCCGGGCCGCGGGCCGATGACGTACGACCCGATCTTCCACGGCCTGAACCAGATCTCCGCCGACCTGGTGATGCTCGCGGCGGCCGTGGTCGGCGCGATCACCGTGTTCGGCGAGTACGCGACCGGCATGGTCCGTACGACGTTCGCGGCGGTGCCCGACCGGCGGGCGGTGGCGCTCGCGAAACTGGTCGTGGTCACCGCGGTCACGCTGGTGATGGGGACGACGGTGTCCACGGTGTCCTTCTTCGGCAGCAACGCGATGCTGGCCTCGCGCCATGTCGGCCTGTCGATCACCGATCCCGGGTGCGTACGCTGCGTCGCCGCGTATGCGCTGATCGCGCCCGTGTGCGCGCTGGTCGGCATGGCACTGGGCGCTGTGTTCCGCCACGCGACCGCCTCCGTCGTCGCGGTGGTGGCGCTGCTGTTCCTGGTGCCGCTGCTGTTCGGGGGCGACCGCTACAAGCTGCTGCGGCAGATCGGGAACACGCTTCCGGGCGACGCGCAGAGTCGGCTGGTCGCCAATCCGGCGGCGCCGATCGACTTCGGGAAGTACCCGGCGTCGGTGCACGGTTCGTGGATCGCGCTGGCGGCGTGGGCGGTCGTGTCGGGGGTCGTCGCCGTGGTGGTGATACGGCGTCGCGACGTCTGAGGACCCCGGGTGCCAGGGCATGCTCCGGGTGCCGGGACATGATGCGGCCCGGCACGTCGGACGTGCCGGGCCGGGTTCCTGCTCCGTCCGAGGGCGGCTTGGCGCGGGTGCGCGCCCCGGCGGTGGGGCGGCAGGGGCCTCACCGCTCTTCGGGTGCCGCGTGGCCGTAGCGGCGGTTGAACCGCTCGACGCGGCCGGCGGAGTCCATGACGCGCTGGGTGCCCGTGTAGAACGGGTGGCTCGCCGACGAGACCTCCACGTCGAAGACGGGATAGGCACGGCCGTCGGTCCACTCGACGGTGCGGTCGGTGGTGAGCGTGGAGCGGGTCAGGAAGGCGTGGCCGGAGGCGCGGTCGCGGAAGACGACGGGGCGGTAGGCGGGGTGGATCGCAGGCTTCATGGTGTTCAGCGCTCCTCACGGAAGTCGACGTGTCGACCCACGACGGGGTCGTACTTGCGGAGGGTCATGCGGTCGGGGTCGCTCCGGCGGTTCTTGCGGGTCACGTAGGTGTAGCCGGTGCCCGCGGTGGACCGCAGCTTGACGACGGGACGCAGTTCGTTTCTGGCCATGCCCCCACTATACGACTTTGGTTTTCATTTTCAAGGGCTGAGCGGGATCAGTTTCGCGGCGGCGGGTGTGGCCGGTCAGCGATACTGCTTGGCTTCGTGGTGCGCGTACGCCACCGGACGGGCCTTTAGGGTCGGTCTGGTGACAGTCGACGCCCCACCGATACCGCCGCAGCCGGCCGCTCCCTCTCCCGCCGCGCCCCCGCCGGCGGCACCCGCGGTCGAGTGGCCGTCGTCGCGCGCGCTGCTGTGGGGTGCGCTGCGGGCGCGGCGTCGGGACCTGGTGGCCGCGTCGGCCCTCTACAGCTCGCACCAGCTCGGCGAGTCGATGGTGCCGGTGCTGGTCGGCGCGACGGTGAGCCAGGCCGTCGCGGGCGGCAGCCGGTGGGCGATCGCGCTGTGGCTGGGTGTGCTCGCCGCGGACTTCGTGCTGCTGTCGCTGTCGTACCGCTTCGGCGCGCGGGCGAGCATGCGGGCGAAGCAGCACACCGGGCACGTGGTGCGCATGTGGGTGACGGAGCGGGTGCTGCGCCCTACCGGCGGCATACGGCTCGCCCCCGGCGACCTGCTCACCCGCGCGGCGAGCGACGCCGGCCGGGTCGGCGCGTTCGCCGGGATCGTCGCGCAGACGGTGGCGGCGGTGGCGGTGCTCGCGGTCTCCACGGCGCTGCTGCTGTGGTTCTCGCTGCCGCTGGGAGCGGTGATCCTGCTCGGCACGGCGCTGCTGCTGGTCGTGCAGGACCGGGTCGCACGGCGGTTGCGGCGGCACAGCGGAACCGAGCAGCACGAGGCCGGGCAGGCCGCGGTGCTCGCGGAGGACCTGGTGCGCGGGATGCGCGTGCTCAAGGGAATCGGGGCGGCGCGGACCGCGGCGGAACAGTACGGGCGGGCCAGCCGGGCCGCGTTGGGGGCGTCGCTGCGGGCGGTGTCGTCGCAGTCGCTGCTGTCGGCGGTGGGAACGGCTTTCACCGGCGCGTACTTGACGGTGATCGCGGGAGTGGGCGGGTGGCTCACACTTTCGGGTCGAATGGGTTTGGGGGAGTTTGTGGCGGCTTTGGGATTGGCAAGATTCGTGGTGGGACCGATGCAGGTGGTGTCGGGGGCGAGCGCGGCGTATGCGCGGGCGGTGGCGTCGGCGGGGCGGGTGCTCGAGGTCGTGGGGATGCGGGAGGAAGTGCGGGACGGCTTTCTCCCGGGTGAGTGGGCGGAGGGACAGGGGGCGCGGGTTGTGGTGGCGGGAGTCGAGGTCGGTGGGTTCGCGGGGGTGTCGTTCGTGGCTGAGCGTGGGGAGTTGACGGGGTTGGTGGTCGATGTGCCCGGGTTGGCCGGGCGGATTCCGGGGTTGCTCGTGCGGGAGGGCGAGCCCGGGGCGGGACGGATCGAGATCGGTGGAAAGGAGGTGGGCGAGGTGCCATTGGAGGAGTTGCGGGCCCGGGTGCTGGTGTCGCCGCATGATGCCGTGCTGTTCCCGGGCACCATCGCGGAGAACATCGCGCTGCTCGCGCCCGACCCGAAGGCCGCGGAGCGCGGCACCTGGGCGGCGTTCGCGGACCAGGTGATCGCCACGGTGCCCGGTGGCGCGCAGGCGCCCGTAGGAGACCGTGGGGAGAGCCTGTCCGGCGGGCAGCGGCAGCGCGTCGCCCTCGCCCGCGCTCTGGCGGCGGCCCCGCCGGTGCTGGTGCTGCACGACCCGACCACGGCCGTGGACGCGGCGACGGAGGACCGAATCGCCGGCCGCCTGCGCGAGTTGCGGGCGCGCGACGAACTGACCTCGCTGCTGGTCACCACCAGCCCCGCGCTGCTCTCCCGCTGCGACCGGGTGTTCTTCCTGCACGCCGCCGCGCCGGAGGAGGTGGCGGCAGCCGGCCGCGGAAGCGACGGCGCCGCGGCGGAAGGCCGCACCAAGCAGGGCCCGACCGGCCCCGGCGACTCGGGAGTTGCCGACGGCGGTGCCGTCCGACCGCGCGGCAAGGATCGCGACACTGGCGACCCCAGCCCCGCGGGCGAGGGGTCCCCGCCCGACCCGGCCGTCACCCTGCTCACCGCGGACAGCGGCACCCATGCCGGCCTGATGCGGGACAACGCCGCCTACCGTGAGTTGCTGACCCGATGAGCGCCGCCGGTTCCACCGTCGCCCCCGCCACCGGCCCGGCCGCCGCATCCGCCGCCGAGCGGCCGCTGCTCCCCGCCGCCGAGCGGCCGCTGCTCCCCGTCGCCGACGGCCGCCGCACCCGCGGGTATCTGCGCGCCGCGCTCCGCCGACGCCGTCTGCTGCTCGCGGCGACCACGGCCGTGATGGTCGCCGAGAGCGCGCTCGGCCTCGTTGGCCCGATCGCCATCGGCTGGGTGACGCAGGCGGTCGTGGACGGCCGCGGCACCTCCGCGGTGATCGGACCGGTGGCCCTGCTCGCTGCCGCGGCCGTCCTGGGCGCGCCGGCCACCTGGGCGTCGAACGTCCTGCTCGCCCGCGTCGTGCTGCCCGAAGTGGCCGACCTGCGTGAGGAGGTGGTCGGCACGGCGCTCGCCCTCCCGGTGGACACAGTGGAGGCGGGCGGCAGCGGCGACCTCGTCTCGCGCGTCTCCGGCGACGTGGAGCGCGTCACCGAAGCGGCGCAGGGCGGATTCGGGAGTTTCGTGACCGCGGCCCTCGCCATCCTGGCCACCCTGGTCGGACTGGCCTCCCTGGACTGGCGGTTCGCGATCGCCGGGCTGCTCGCGGTGCCCCTGCAGGCGCACACCCTGCGCTGGTACCTGCGCACGTCACGCCCGATCTACGCGGCCGGCCGCACCGCCGAGGGCCACCGCACCTCCGCCCTCCTGGGCGCCTTCGCCGCGCTGCCGACCGTGCGGGCACTGCGGCTCGGCGGCCGCCAGTACACCCGCGTCGAGGACGCGTCCCTCGCCGCGGCTCAGTACGAGTTCAAGGCCACCCGCACCGCCACGCGCTTCTTCGGGCGGCTCAACGTCGCGGAGTTCATCGGTCTCGGCGCGATCCTGCTCGCCGCGTCCGTACTGGTGCGGTCCGGCACGGCGAGCGTCGGCGCCGCGACCACGGCCGCCCTCTTCTTCGTGGGGCTCTTCGACCCGATCAACGCGGTGCTCGGCGCATTCGACAGCGTGCAGCAGGCGGCGGCCGGGCTGGCCCGCCTGATCGGGGTCCTCGACGCGGCGCCCGCGAAGGCGGCAGCGGCGGCGGGGAACGCACCGGATTCCGCGGCGGAGCCCTCGTCGAAGTCCGGGCCGACGCCTGCCCCCGTGCCCGCACCCGCACCCGGTGTTCCTACGGGGGAAGTTCGGCCGGGCGAGGAGGCGGGACAGGAGTCGCGGTCCGGGCGGGGGCCCGTCCTCGGACTCGACGGCGCGGACTTCGGCTACGGCGACCGGCCTGACGTCATTCACGACGTGAGCGTGCGCATCGAGCCGGGTCGGCATGTGGCGGTCGTGGGCACCACCGGCTCCGGCAAGTCCACGGTGGCCACGCTGCTGGCGGGGCTCCGTACACCCCGGCGCGGCACCGCGACGCTGGACGGAGTGCCGCTCGCCGACCTCTCCCCCGCCGAGCTGCACCGAAGGGTGGCCCTCGTCACCCAGGAGACCCACCTGTTCGCCGGCACCGTCGCCGCCAACATACGGTTGGCGCGGCCCGACGCGTCCGACGCGGAGGTCACCGCCGCCCTCGACGCGGTCGGCGCGAGCGGATGGGTCGACGCGCTGCCCGACGGCGCCGCCACCGTGATCGGCGCCGGCGGCCACCACCTCGCCCCCAGCCAGGCCCAACACCTCGCCCTGGCCCGGTTGTTCCTGCTCGACCCGGAGGTGGTCGTGCTCGACGAGGCCACGGCCGAAGGCGGCAGTGACTCGGCACGGCTGCTCGACACCGCCGCCGACACGGTCCTGCGCGGGCGTGGCGCCCTCCTCGTCGCCCACCGGCTCTCGCAGACCGCCACCGCCGACACGATCCTCGTCATGGAAGGAGGACGGGTGACCGAACAGGGCACCCACGAGGCGCTGCGCGCGGCCGGCGGAACGTACGCGGCCCTGTGGGACGCCTGGTCGCGCCCCAGCTGACACCCACTGACACCCACCCGCACGGCGGTTCGGTGCCGGCCACGCGGTTCCGGCCAGGTGGCCACGGCGCCTCGGTTCCGGCCGCACGGTTCCGGCACCTCGGTTCCGGCCACACGGTTCCGGCCGCTGCCCCGGGCACGGGGACGCGCCGTGCCCTTCCTGGAGCGCTGACGCTCGCTCAGCCGAGGAAGCGCCCCGGCGTCGGGGGGATCTCCCTACCCCTCCCCCGGGTGGCAGCCGCATCGCACATCGGCGGGCGCGGCGCTTGACTCGACGTGTGGTGCCCGTGAGGGACACGGGCGAGCCGAGTGACGGGGGAATGCGATGCGGGTTGCGGTGACGGGGAAGCGGACGGTCGTGGTGGCGTGGGTGGTGGCGCTGGCCGCGTCGGCGCTCGCGGCGGTGCCCGCAGGGGCGGATACGCGTGCGGGCGGCGGTTACTCGGCGGCGGACCTGCGCAAGGACCTCGCGGCGGTACGGGCCGCCGGGGGCGGGGACATCAACGTGGTGGCGCGGGTGGACCGGCGGGGCGAGGGCCCGCTGCGCGCGAGGTACGGCACGGCGGGGGTCGGTTCGAAGGCGCCCGTGCCGTGGGAGCCGGAGTTCAGGGTGGCGAGCACCACGAAGACGTTCACGGCGGTGGTGGTCCTCCAACTCGTCGCCGAGCACAAGCTGTCGCTGGACGACACGGTCGACCACTGGCTGCCCGGGGTCGTCAGCGGCCATGGCAACGACGGCCGCCTGATCACCGTGCGCGACCTGCTCCAGCAGACCAGCGGGATCTACAACTACGTCGAGGACCCGGACGTCCAGGACCGCATGATCAACCACTTCGACGAGAACCGCTTCGACGACACCCCGCCCGAGCAGTTGGTCGCCATCGCGATGAGCCATCCGCCGCTCTTCACGCCCGGCGGCGGCCGCTGGGCCTACTCCAACACCAACTACCTGCTGGCCGCGATGATCGCCGAGAAGGCGAGCGGCGGCCAGGACTGGCGGGAGTTGGTGGAGCACCGGGTGATCGCGCCGCTCGGCCTGCGCCACACCTACATCCCCGGCGCCGACCCGTATCTGGTCGGCCCGCACGAGCGCGTCACGATCACCGGCCCGGACGGCAAGCCCGTCGACCTCACCGATCAGAGCTTCCAGCACACCGCCGACTCGGGGGTCGTCAGCACTCCCGGCGACCTGAACACGTTCTTCCGCGCGCTCGCCTCCGGCACCGTGCTGCCGGCCGCCCAACTGGCCGAGATGCGCACCACGGTCCCCTACGACGACCTGCCCGTGCCGCCCGCCGGCACCCAGGGCGGTTACGGCCTCGGGCTGCGCGTCGTCCCGCTGACCTGCGGCGGTACCTACGACATGCACGAGGGCGACGGTCTCGGCGTGTACACCCGCCCGGCCGTCTCCGCCGACGGCCGCCGCGCGGTGACCTTGTCGATCACGACCACCACGGCCCTGATCGACCAGGACAAGGTGAACCGCGCGGTGGAGACGCTGACCGACCACGCGCTGTGCGGCCGCGCGTCGTCGTAACGGCCTTGCGAATGAAGGCGTGTTGGGGCGCCCGGCCTGATCAGTAAGCGGCCGTGAACCGGCACCGGTGGTGCTCGGGGTGCTCGGCCTCGTCCAGCAGGACCACCGCGAGGTCTTCGTACGAGAGCGCCGAGACGCCGTGCTGGTCGGTCACCAACTCGTCTGCGCCCAGGCGGTATCGGCCGGTGCGCTCGCCCGGCGTGAGGAGGGCGGCGGGGCTGAGGTAGGCCCAGTCGGCGAGGGGCGCGGCGCGGCAGCGGTCGAGCTGTTCGGCGCCCGCGCGGGCGATCGGCAGCCAGTCGGCGGGGAAGTCGGGTGCGTCGGCGACGGTGCCGCCGGACGGGACGGTCAGGGTGCCGGCGCCGCCGACCACCAGCAGCCGCGCTCCGGTGACGGTCACGGCGGCGAGCAACACCTCGGTGGCGAGGACGAGTTCGCCCTCGCGCCCGGGCGCGGGCCGGGTGGCGGCGATCACGACGTCCTGGTCGCGGGCCGACTCCGTTGCCGAGGCGGCGGACAGGGCGTCTCCGACGCGGGCGCGGGCGCCGTCGGGCAGTTCGGCGAAACGGGCGGGCGACCGTACGACGGCGGTGACCGCGTGCCCTCGGGACAGCGCCTCGACGGTGATCCGGCGGCCGGCGGCTCCGGCGGCCCCGAAGACGGTGATACGCATGGCTGACTCCATCGGTTGGGAAGGGGCGGGTGGGGAGCGGAGTTCCGCGGGGCCGGCCGGTCGAACCGTTCCGGGAGGCCGGGCGGGCGACGCACGGGAGCGGGTTCCGGAGTACGGGAGTACGGTGCGGCACCGGCCTCCGGGTCGACTCGCCCTCGCGGACGGTTCGTTCAGGGCCCGAACCGCCGACCGGACGGTCGTGGCGCCGCGACGGCCTGGACCGGACCTCCGGATGAGGCACACGAGACGTGCGAGGTGCGCGAGGCAGACGAGCCGGCCGAAGTACGCGAGGCACCCGAAGCACCCACGTCCAACGGCTTGGCCCTGGGCCGTACTTGGGCGACCACCAGCGCACCCAGGATCAGCGCGGCGCCCGCCGCCTGCGCGGCCGTCAGCTCCTGTCCCAGCGCCAGCCACCCCACGACGGTGGCGACCACCGGACTGAGCAGGCCGAGGAAGGTCACGTTGACCGCAGGGAGTTCGCGGATGCCGCGGAACCACAGCGCGTACGCGAGCGCCGCACCGACCAGCGCCAGATAGCCGTAGCCGAGGACGTTCCCGGCGGTCGGCGCGGGCGGCGGGCCCTCGACCAACAAGGCGACGGGGAGCAACAGCAGGCCGCCCGCCACGAGTTGCCAGCCGGTGGCGGCGAGCAGCGGCGCGGGCGCGGGCCACCGCTTGCTGAGGACGACCCCGGTCGCCATGACCACGGCGCTGCCCAGCGCGGCGGCGATCCCGAGGCCGTCGAGGCGGGCGCCGGACCTGAGCACCAGCAGGCTGACGCCGAGTACTCCGGCCACGCCGGTGAGAGCGGTGCGGGCGGTGAGCCGGTCACCGAGCAGCGCCGCGGAGAACACCGCGACCAGCAGGGGTTGCAGCGCGCCGACGGTCGCCGCTACTCCGCCGGGCAGGCGGTACGCGGCGATGAAGAGCAGCGCGAAGAAGGCGCCGATGTTCAGGGTGCCGAGCACGAGCGAGCGCCACCACCACACCCCGTGCGGCAGCCGGCGGGTGATCGCCACCAGCAGCAGACCGGCCGGCAGCGCGCGCAGCACGCCGGCCAGCAGCGGCCGGTCCGGCGGCAGGTATTCCGTGGTGACGTAGTAGGTGGTCCCCCACACGCTGGGGGCGAGCGCGGTGAGCAGGACGATCCCCGCCCGGTTTCTTAGCACTAAGAGAAAGTATCTCAGCGCTAAGAGATTGGCTAGTGTGATGCCATGACGCACACGGAGCACGGCGACGACGGCGCCGACGGGCAGCCCGGCGAAACAGGACCAGGAACGGGAACGGGAACCGGAGCGGCGGCGCCGGGGCCCGAACCCGGACCGAAGACGGAGCGCACACCTACACCCGCACCCGCACCCGCTTCCGCGCCCACACCCGCTGCCGCCCGCGACCACGTCGACCTCGTACTCGACCAGTGGTCCCGCCGCCGGCCCGACCTCGACGCCTCCCCCATGGCGGTGATCGGCCGGCTGAAGCGGCTGACCCGCCTGCTGGAGGGCGAGTTGCGCCGCGTCTTCGCCGAGCACGGCCTGGACGCCGCCTCCTTCGACGTCCTCGCCACGCTCCGCCGCAGCGACCCCCCGCACCACCTCACCCCGGCCCAGCTGATGCAGGCCGCGATGGTCACCTCGGGCGCGGTCAGCCAGCGCCTGGACCGGCTGGAGGCGGCGGATCTGGTCGCCCGCAGCCGCAGCGCGGCCGACGCCCGCGTGGTCCATGTCCGGCTCACCGACCAGGGCCGCGCCTTGATCGACGAGGCGCTCCCGGCCCACGTGGCCAACGAGCATCGCCTGCTCGCCGCCCTCGACACGGACGAACGGGACGCCCTGGCCGACGCGTTGCGCACCCTCTTGCTGTCCCTCGGCGACGGGACCGGCGACGGGACCGTGTGACGCCACCCTGGGCGCCGGTGCGCCGATCGTCACGGCGGGGACACCCGGCGACAACACTTCGCGCATAGCGTCGGCCGTTGTCCGCAGGCGCCTCGCGGGGGGCGTGTCTCAGACGATTGCCACCCGGCTCTCAGGGGAACCCCAGAATCCCTTCCTACCGTCGGCGGCATGGAAGAGCACAGACCGTTGGCGGACCGCGAAGGCGGGGGGTGGGCGGCCATGGCCGGCACACACGACGACGGTACGGGCGCGGCGCCGGGCGAACCGGTGGCGAAGGAAGGCGCCGACCGCTCCGACGCCCCGGAATCCACCGGCACCCTGGACGCCGGCGCCGAGGATGCCGACCCGGCCGAAATACCCGACGCACCCGGGGCACCCGGGGCACCCGGGGCACCCGCGGCACCCGACGCGCCCAAGGCACCCGGGGCACCCACCACGCCCACCGCACCCGAGCAGACGGCACCCGATCAACCCGAGCCCGAATCCGACCCCTCCCCCGCCCGCCCCTGGGTCCGCCCCCTGCTGATCTCCATGACCGCCCTCGCCGTGATGGCCGTCCTCACCCTCGCCACGATCGTGCAGTCCCCTTCCGCGAAGGCGGGCTCCGACACCAGCCCGACCGCCGACACGACCGTACCGACCACGACCACCACCACTTCCGCGACGCGGTCGACGCCTCGTGCCAACGCCACCGCCACCGCCACGACCACCTCGTCGGCCACCGCCACCGCGGCGAAGACCACCACCTCGCCCGACGCCGCCGTGACCACGGCCGTCCGCGCCCTCGGCGTCAGCGGCCACGTGTCCGTCGCGGTCACCGACGCGGACGGCGGCGCCGCGGCCACGTACGAGACCGGCGCCGCCTCGTACGACACCGCGAGCATCGTCAAGGTGGACATCCTCGCCACGCTGCTGCTCCAGGACCAGCACGCCGGCACCCGGCTGACCGCCGCGCAGCGGACCCTGGCGACCGCGATGATCGAGCGCAGCGACAACGACGCGGCGCTCGACCTGTGGCGGACCATCGGGCGGAGCGCGGGGCTGGCGGCCGCGAACAAGACGTTCGGGCTGGACGACACGGTCGGCGGCGAGGGCGACCTGTGGGGGCTGACCCAGACCACCGCGAGCGACCAGATCGCCCTGCTGCACGCGGTGTTCGACAGCGACTCGCCCCTTTCCGCGTCCTCGCGCGCGTACGTCTCCGGGCTGATGAGGTCCGTGATCGACGGCGAGCGCTGGGGCGTGTCGGCGGCCGACTCCGACGACTCCGGCTACGCGCTGAAGAACGGCTGGCTCCAGCGCAGCGCCACCGGGCTGTGGGACATCAACAGCATCGGCGAGGTGACGTACGACGGGCACCGGCTGCTGGTGAGCGTGCTGTCGTCCGGGCAGAAGTCCGAGCAGGGCGGCATCGACCAGGTCGAACGGGTCGCCCGCGCGGCGGCGCAGGCGTACGTCGACGCCGCCTGAGTCCGCCCCGCCCCGCACCGGCGCCCCGCGCCCCGCACCGCCGCCCCGAGCCCGCATCCGGCAACCGGCAACCGGCATCCCGCAATCCGCAACAGGCCGCACCAGGCGCCGCCACGGCCACCACCCCCACCCGTCTGTCAGTCTGCGTTGACACCCCGATACTCGTCAATCTAAACTGACACGCATGGACCTCACCGCGGTCATCGACTCGGACGACCCTTCCGTCGGCCTGCGTGCCGTCGGCGCCCTGCACCGGCTCGCCGAGCAGGTGGAGGCGACGCACGTGGCACTCGCCAGGCGCGAGGGGTGGTCGTGGGAGCAGATCGGGGACGCTCTCGGGGTGTCCCGCCAGTCCGTGCACGCCAAATACGGGAAGTGAGACGGCCATGTCGGAAAGCAGCGCGGCACCACGGCTCAAGCCGGTGCTCGGACTCGCCCGCATCGAAGCCGAACGGCGCGGCGACCGCAGGATCGGCACCGACCACCTGCTGCTCGCGCTGATGCACTTCCCGAAGGAACCGCCCGCGCGGGCGCTGGGGGCGACCCTCGCCGAGGGCCGGTCCGCGATGGACGCGATGGACCGTGACGCGCTCCGCGCGATCGGCGTCCACCTGGACATGCCGCTGGCCCCGCCGCCCACCCGGGGCAACCGGCGACTGCCGCTCAACTCCTCGGCGCGTTCCGCGGTCGGCGAGTCCAAGCGGTTCGCCGACCGCGAGGGCAAGGGACGGCGGATCGAGCCACGCCACCTCCTGCTGGCGCTGCTCACCGCCCGGCACCCGGACCCGGCGGCGGATCTGCTGAGCGCGCTCTCCCTGGACCCGGACGAGGTCAGGCAACGGCTCGCCGCCACCTGACCCCGTACGACCTCCGCGCGCGCCACGCCGTAAGCGCACCGTCCTTACGCCCGCCCGCGCGCACCGTCCTCGCGCCGCCCGCGCGCACGCCGCCCGCACGCCCTCCGCGAAACGGCTACACCGCCTGCGAACTCCCTACGGCGCCACGTCGATCAGCACCTTGCCGACCGCCCCGTCCCGTACCGCCTCGTGTGCCTCCGCGGTGCGCTCCAGCGGGAAACGGTGGAACGGCAGCCCCACCTCCGGGCCGGCGCGCAACGCGCCGTCGGCGAGCGCGGCGGAGATCGCGGCCACGGCCTCGTCCTTCGCCTCGTCCGGCACCGTGTAGAGCAGCAGCCCCTGCCAGCGCAGGTTCGTGAACATCGAGGGGCGGACCGGCACGACGAACTCCTGGGAGTCGTCCGCGTAGAACGCGATCACCGCGTTGTTCGCGGTGACGGCCGCGTCCAGCTCCACGTTGTGCGCCGGGGCGACCTCGACCACGATGTGCACGCCGTCGGGCGCGATCCGGCGGATCTCGGCCGCCGCGTCCTGCTCGCGGTAGTTGACGACGTGGTGGGCGCCGGCCGCGGTGGCCAGCGCGGCCTTCTCCGGGCCGCTGACCGTGGTGATGACGGTGGCGCCGGCCCAACGGGCGAGCTGGATCGCGGCGTTGCCCACCGCGCCCGCGCCGCCGGCGACCAGGACCGTACGCCCGTCGAGCGCGCCGGGGGCCAGCCGGGTGGGGCCGTACTCCGCCACGGTCAGCGCGCGGTGGGCGGTGATCGCGGGCACCCCGATGCTGGCGCCGAGGTCGAACGACGCACCGTCCGGCAGCGGTACGGCCTGCCGGGCCGGCACCGTGGTGACCTCCTGCGCGGTGCCGTCGGGCCGCCGGTGGGCCGACTCCCACAGCCACACCCGCTCGCCGACCCGCTCGGCCGGTACGCCCGCGCCGACCGCGTCGATCACGCCGGAACCGTCCTGGTTGGGCACCTGCGGCCGTTCCGGCTCCGTGCCCTGCCGCGACTTCCAGTCCGTCGGATTGACTCCGGAGACCCGGACCTTCACCCGCACCTCACCGGGCCCGGGTTCCGGCACCGGCCGGTCGGTGAGGGTGAGTACGTCGGGTCCGCCACTGGTGGTGTAAACGATGGCCTTCATGATCAGTGCAAACTACTCCCGCCGCGCTTCTCTTCCCGGCGCGGCGCGACCACGGAACGGCACTTGCCCTCGTTCGCCATCTCCTCGCGGAAGCCGCTGCTCCGTTTGGTGCGCTCGCGGCGAAGCCGCGTGCTCCCGGCCCTCCCCGGAACGAGGATGGGACACATGCCCGAGCAGCCGAGCTTCTACGACGCCCTCGGCGGTGCCGACGCCCTGCACCGCCTGATCGACTCCTTCTACGACCAGGTCCTCCAGGACCCCCTGCTGGCACCGGTCTTCGCCGACTTCACGCCCACCCACGTCGAGCACGTGGTGGTGTGGCTGTCGGAGGTGTTCGGCGGCCCCGCGGAGTACAGCGCGAAGCTCGGCGGCCACCACGCCCTGCTCTCCCACCATGTCGATCTCGCGATCACCGAGGAACAGCGGGCCCGGTGGGTGGAGTTGATGCTCGCCACGGCCGCGAAGGAACTGCCCGCCGACGCCCTGCTGCAGCGGCGCTTCGCGGAGTACGTCGAGTGGGGTACGCGCATCGCGAAGTCGGTGTCCCAGCCGGGCGCGACGGTGGGCGACCCGGGGCCGACGCCGCGCTGGGGGTGGGACGGGCTGGACTGAGCCCACCGCGCCCCGTCACCCGCTGTCGGTTACATCGACGGCTCGGGCAGCTCCACCCGGTCCGCCGTCGGGGCGATCCGCGGGCCGCGCGGCACATAGCTGCCCGACGCCCCGCCGTGCCCCCGGTGCACCAGCAGCCCGGCCAGCGGGTCCGGCACCGCGTCGAGCGCGGCCCGGGTGCCGGGGAGCGAGCGCCACCACAGCCACGACTCCTCCGTCAGGAAGGCGACTTCGAGCACGACGCCCCAGCTGTGCGTGTACCACTCCCACTGCGTCGCGCCGTTGGTCACCAGCGACTCGGCGAGCGCCTGGGTGTGGGCGTCGCGCCATGCCGCGGCGGAGATCTCCGCGTGCTCGGCGTCCATGACCTCGATCGACCACCAGTCCGCAGCGTTCATCCTTCGACGATAGGCATCGGCCACGGTGTCCGGTAGGGGTGCAACACGCCCTGACCGTGATCCTTTTCGCCCGGGTGCGCTCTTTGCGCGCACCCGGGCGGAATTGCCCCCTGGAACCGGGGACCAGAACCCCTACGAGCCGAGCGCTTCCTCCGCCGCGGCAAGGATCTCCGTGACCCGCAGCCCGAACCGGGCGTCGCACGGGTGCGGTTCCGCGGCGGTCAGCGCGTCGATCGCGCGCGCCATCGCGTCGGTCGCCGGGCCGCTGACACCGTCGGGAAACGTCGCGATCCCGGGCGCGCCCCGGAACTCGATCGCCACGCCGGCGCCGGCCGGCGGCGAGGTCAGCGTCAGTACGGAGGTGCTCGACGCGCCGGAGTCGTGCCGCAGCGTCAGGTGGACCAGGTCGCCCGGGCCGCGGGCCGCGTGCACCTCGGTGGCGTCGCCGAGCACCGGCAGCAGCACCGACAGGGCGTGCGGGCCGACGTCCCACAGTCCGCCCTTCTCCCGCCGCCACGGCGAGTCGGCGTACGGGCTGGTGTCGCCGCCGAAGACCGCGCCGTACCAGTCGGCGCGGCCGGTGAACCACTGCCCGGCCGCGGCCTGGCGCTCCAGCCACCCGGACGCGCCGGCGTCGAAGCGCAGCGTGAAGAACACCACCGAGCGCACCCCGGTGGACTCCACGGCCGCGACCACCTCCCGCGCGGCCTCGACGGTCTGCGCGAGCGGCTTGTCCAGCAGCAGGTGGCGTCCGGCCCGTGCCGCCTTCGCGGCCAGCGGTGCCTGGAGGGACGGCGGCAGGGCGATCGCCACCGCGTCCACGTCGTCGATCAGCGCGTCGGGGTCGCCGTACGCGCGCCCGCCGAACTCCCGCGCCAGTTGCTCGGCCGCCTCCGGCCGGCGCCCCCACACCCCGGCCAGTTCCACGCCCGGGTGGGCGGCCAGCGCGGGTGCGTGCGCCTTCGACGCCCACGGGCCGGTCCCGAACAGCCCCACCCGCAGCGTCATGAACTCACCGCCGGCGTCTCGTGGCGGGCGTACGTCTCGCGGTCCAGCTCCCGTACGTCGACCGACATCTGGAGCTCCGCGGCCGGCAGCGGCGGGACGGAGTCGCGCAGCAGTTCCAGCACCGCCTCGGCCAGCTCCCGCCTCACCTGCGGGGTGCGGCCGGACAGGATGCCGGCCTGCACGTGGACCATGGCGTAGCCCGGTGATCCGTCGGCGATGTACGTCTCGTCGAGCCGGACGAAGCGGGTCTTGCAGCCCGCGGCCCGGCCGCCGGCGATCCGCACGAGGGCTTCGTGCAGGCCCTTGGCGAAACGGGGTCGGTCGAAGGTGTCGGCGAGTTCGGCGGAGTACTCCACGATGCTGTGCGGCATGTCACCGACCCTACCCGGGCCGGGTGCCGGCCCGGGTAATGCGGGCACCCTCTGGGACGGGCGGGGCGGATGAGGAGGTTCCCGCTGGTCACGGCGGTCAGTTCACACGTGGTTAACACCTGGGCAACGGATGGGAAAACCGCCGTTGGGACGCTGCGTACCGGCCCGATCAGCGCGGCTCGGGGCCGCACCCGCGCTCACGTTCGTTAAGGATGGCGTCACCGTGACCTACAAGGCTGAGTACATCTGGATAGACGGCACCGCGCCGACGGCCAAGCTCCGCTCGAAGACGAGGATTCTCGCCGACGGCGCCGAGCTGCCGATCTGGGGCTTCGACGGCTCCAGCACCAACCAGGCCGAGGGTCACGCCTCGGACCGCGTACTCAAGCCGGTCGCCACCTTCGCCGACCCGATCCGCGGCGGCGACGACAAGCTCGTGCTGTGCGAGGTCTTCGACATCGACGGCACCCCGCACGAGTCCAACACGCGCGCGGCGCTGCGGGAGATCGCCGAGAAGTTCGCCGACCAGGAGTCGCTGTTCGGCATCGAGCAGGAGTACACGTTCTTCCAGGGCTCGCGCCCGCTCGGCTTCCCGGAGAACGGCTTCCCCGCGCCCCAGGGCGGCTACTACTGCGGCGTCGGCGCCGACGAGATCTTCGGCCGCCCGGTGGTGGAGAAGCACCTCGACAACTGCCTCGCCGCGGGCCTGGGCATCTCCGGCATCAACGCCGAGGTGATGCCGGGCCAGTGGGAGTTCCAGGTCGGCCCGCTCAGCCCGCTGGAGGTCTCCGACCACCTGTGGGTGGCGCGCTGGCTGCTCTACCGCACCGCCGAGGACTTCGGCGTCTCCGCCACCCTCGACCCCAAGCCCGCCAAGGGCGACTGGAACGGCGCGGGCGCGCACACCAACTTCTCCACCAAGAAGATGCGCGAGAACTACGAGGCGATCATCGAGGCCGCCGAGGCGCTGGGCCGCGACGACAAGCCGCTGGAGCACATCAAGAACTACGGCCCCGGCGTCGAGCACCGCCTCACCGGCGCCCACGAGACCGCCCCGTGGAACGAGTACAGCTACGGCGTCTCCAACCGCGGCGCGTCGGTGCGCATCCCGTGGCAGGTCGAGGTGGACCAGAAGGGCTACATCGAGGACCGCCGCCCGAACGCGAACATCGACCCGTACGTGGTGACGCGGCTGATCGTGGACACTTGCGGCAGCGCGTTGGAGAAGGCCGGCCTGGTCTGAGACCGGGTCCGTACCACTCCGGCCCGCGAGGGGGCGCCTCCGCCGAACCGGCGGGGGCGCCCTTGCCGTTGTCCCTCCGGCGTCCCGCCGCGGCGGCGCTCACACGATCGGGTGACGCCGCCGGGTGACCATCGCACTGACGGCTCGTTCGACACTGCGTGAAGACGCAAGCGGCATCCGAGACCTCCGCATCCTCCCGCGGCTCGTCCGCCACCGTGTCGGTGGCGCAGGCCGAGGCGGCCCTGATCGAGCACTACCCGCGGCTGGTACGGCTGGCCTACGTGACGCTGCCGGCCGGCCTCGGCAAGCACCGCCGGGCGATGGCCGCGCACCGGCTGGTGCAGTCCGCGCTGCCGACCTCGCCCGCACCCTCGCGGCAGGGCGGCGCGTACGGGGTGCTGCGGGTGCGGGTGCTGCGCGCGGCACTGGAGTTCGGCGACCAGGGCCGGCTGCGGGCGGCCCTGGAGGGCGTACGGATGCCGCGGGTGGTGGGGCTGCGGGCGCACCCGCAGGCGGGCGGCGACGGGGAGTTGGCGCTCTACCGCGCGCTGTCCGCGCTGCCGGCCCCGGCCCGGGCGGCGTACGCGCTGATGTCCGCGGAGGCCCTGGGCGAGCCGGACGCGCGCGGTGTGCTGGACGCGGCGGGCGTGAGCGACCCGCGCGAGGCGGTACGGGCGGCGGCCGGCGTCCGCGTCCCCGCGCAGGCGGCCGCGGGCGGCACCGGTACGGGCGCCGTGCCGGGCATGGTGACCGGGGTCGTGACGGGTGCGGGCGTCGACGCCGGTCCGGGCCTGGACCTGGGCCTGGGCAGTGGCGCGTTCACCGGTGCCGGGACCCGCTCCGGCACGACGGCGGCGGGACCGGCCGCGGGCCGCCGGCTGATGGCGTCAGGCGAGTTCGACGCCTGCACGCTGCAACTGCGCCCCACCGACCTGCTGCGGCGCCGCCGCCGGGGACGGATCGGCGGCGGCGCGGCCGCGGTGGTCGCCGCCGGCGCGCTGCTGTTCGCGATCGCCGGCAGCGGCTCCTCCTCGCAGCACTACGCGGCTTCCGGCACGCCCGCCGCCGACCCGCACGCGCTGGACCCGGCCTCGCTGGTCCGGGTGCCGGCCACCCAGTGGAAGGCCACCGCCCGGCTGGACTTCTCGGCCTGGCCGGCGCGCGGCAACCGTACGAAGGACACCGCGCTGCTCGGCCGGGCGCTGTCGGTGTGGGCGAACCCCGGGGCGTCGGTGGACGTCAGCTCCACCGCGGGCACCCCCAGGAGCGGCCCCGCGCAGCCGCCGCAACTGCTCTTCGCCGGGGACGAGGACGCCGCGACCGTGGTGATCTTCTACGACGGGCTGCGGGTGGTGCGCTACGCCCAGCCGAGGACCGGTTCCGGCCGGGCCGCGCTGGACTTCGCGCAGGCCGAGGACGCGGATCTGACCACGTCGGCGGCGCTGCTGGTGGACCGGGTGGACGGCAACGCCCGCTTCCTGACCGCGCCGTGGGTGGCACAGACGCAGGTCAGGGACCTGTTCAAGCCGGACCAGGCGGCCACCGACCTGCACCGTTCCGCGGACGGCGTGACCGACCCGGTGCCGATGCCGGGCGCGGGCGCGACCGCGGGGACCACCGGTTCGGCGGCGTGCGGGACGACCTGGCCGGTGATGCAGTTGCGCTCCTCCAGCTCGATCGCCGAGAAGCACTCCTTCCTGCTCACCGACCTCGGCGACCTCGCGCCGGTGCACCTCACGTACACCCCGCCGCCGTCCGTGGGCGAGGCGGCGCCGCCGGTGGAGGCCACCGGGCCGAAGGCGCTGGTGAGTTGGGCGCACAGCGCGTGCCGGCTGGTCGAGCTGCGGGGGCAGGGCGTGAAGGCCGTCAACGACTGGGAGTTCGCGGACACCGCGCTGCCCGAGGGCGCGGGCGACGCGTCGTGGACGTGCGACCGGGCGGACACCTGGCGGGGGCCGGGCATCGCGCTGGTGCAGTTCGTGCCGCCCGCCGCGAAGGCCGACGAACTCGGCACGCTGGCCGGGCAGCAGGCCGACGGGAACGCGTGCAGCCGCTTCGACCAGCATGTGATGGCCGGGGTGATGTGGAAGTCGCCCGCGGACCACTGGTACCTGCTGGCGGCCGGCAGCCGTGACACCGCGTCGATCACGGCGACGCACGGGGTGAACGCCACGTCCGAGGGGCCCTTCCTGGCGACCCCGGCCGCGCGCGGCACCCGTGCGGCCCTCACCGGGCGCCTCACCGACGGCAAGCCGCTGGCGCCGCTGGGCAACGACTAGGACGGGCCGGGCCGGGCGGGCCGAAAGGGGCCGGAGCCCGGGTCGGGCTAGGACGGCTGGGAGGGCGCCGGGCTCGGGGTCAGGACCGGGGGCTGGGCCGGGTGTTGCGGCACCAGGAGCCGCATCGTCACGTGGTCGTCGTCGCGGCCGTCCTCCTCCCAGCCCTGCCGGGCGTAGAAAGCGCGGGCGCGGGCGTTCGGCGCGAAGACCTCCAGGCGGGCCACGGCGACCTTGGCGGCCTGCCACTCGGCGACGCACGCCTGGTGCAGCGCGGTGCCGGTGCCGGTGCGCCACACCTCGGGGTCGATGTGGAAGTGGAACAGCTCGTCGCCGTCGAACCGGGCGCCGAGCACCGCGAACCCCACGATGTGATCCTGCCGCGTCGCGCACAGCACGGTGCGCTCCCGCGAGACGATCGCCTGCGCGGTCCCCGCCCGCTGCCGCTCCAACTCGGCCGGCCCGCTGTAGACCTCACTCGCCAGGTGTCCCCCGTAATACGTGGCCCTGGCTCGGGCGTGGACTCCACAGATCTCGTCCAAATCCTCGATCGAGGCGTGCCGGATCTCGAGTTGCGGGGTGCTCATGGGTACATGGACGCGCAAGATGCCCCAAAGGTTCCCCCACCCGGGGCATGGGTGACGCGCCTCACTTGCGGCGCCCCCGTGAAGGTCGTGCCCGCAACACGCAGTCCCTGTGCGGATGTTGTGCAGACCCCGCTCCCCGGAAAGCTCACAGCGAGCTCCCTTCGGCTCTTTCCGGCCAGGAAGTCGGCCGATTCATCCGGTCAAATCACTCCATCGGGTGATAAATTCCCGATCAGCGGCTTGCATCCGAACGGCTCCCATATGGTCACTCCATGGTCGCTTCCCGACACGAAGCGTCGCATCGCATATTCCAGGACCGCCCCGAACTCCTCACCCCGTCTTCGGCATCCTCGGCGTGCGGATTCCGCACCAACCGGTGATCGAGGTCCTGCCGACCTCAGCACCGTCGACGAACTCTTCACGAACGCCGGCTGAGCCGGACTCACCCACCAACCCTGCACACCCCCCTTCGCCGGACCGGGCTTGGCCCCGGTCCGGCGGAGGTGTTCGAGGGGTGGGGTGGGGGCGGCAATCGGGTTGCTGCAAAAGGGCGTAAGCGTTTTCGGGCGGGCGGGACGCGGAGGGGTCGCCGGGGGCGCCGTCGGGGGCCGGGAGCCCCCGGGTGGGGGCGGAGAGGCGGTGGATCGGCGGTGCAGGCTCTTGCAGAAAGTTTCTTGCAGCCTCTTTCGCAAAGTGTTGCACCGCTGTTACGGTCCTGCCCAGCCCGAGCGGAAACGGCCTGTGGGTGGGGTCGTTCGACGTCGGATCGGGTGAACGGGCACTTCCCTCATCAAGGAGTCAGGTATGCGACGCGGCATATCCGTCGTGGCGATGGCCGCGGCCATCGTCCTCGGTGCCACCGCCTGTGGCGGCGGCAGTGGCAGTGGCAGCACGCAGGACAGCGGCAAGGCGAAGGACCCCGCCCAGGTGTCGGGCACGGTCACGTACTGGGACACCTCCGACGCGAAGGTCGAGGCACCGGCGTACAAGGCGCTGATCTCCGGCTTCGAGAAGAAGTACCCCAAGATCAAGGTGAACTACCAGAACGTGGACTTCACCACCGTGGAGCAGAAGTTCAAGACCGCGGCGCAGAGCGGCAAGGGCGCGCCCGACGTGATCAGGACCGACGTCGGGCTGATCCCGGAGTACGCCTCGCTGCACTACATCGCGCCGCTGGACGGCACCACCGCCCTCACCGACACGGGCGACTTCGTGGCCGGGCCGCTCAACACCACGAAGTACGAAGGCAAGTCGTACGCCGTGCCGTCGGTCACCGACACCCTCGGGCTGCTCTACAACAAGAAGCTGTTCGCCCAGGCCGGCATCGCCAAGCCCCCGACCACCTGGGACGAGATGGTCGCCGACTCCGCGAAGATCAAGGCGAAGACCGGCGTCACCGGCACCTACATGAACCCCGACTCGTACTTCCTGCTGCCCTTCCTCTTCGGTGAGGGCGCCGACCTGGCCGACCCGTCCGCGAAGAAGGTCACCGTCAACTCCCCGGAGGCGGTCAAGGCCGTCACCGAGGCGAAGAAGATCTACGACACCTCCTCGCTGAAGATCGACTTCGCCAACGCCTACGACAACATGCAGACGTCGTTCAAGACCGGCAAGGTCGCCATGCTGATCCAGGGCCCCTGGTCGGTCGGCGACGACCTGACCGGCTCGGCCTTCAAGGACGGCGGCAACCTCGGCTACGCGTCGGTGCCGGCCGGCTCCACCGGCAAGCCGCTCGCCCCGACCGGCGGCCAGGACCTGGCCGTCTACCAGGGCTCGAAGAACCTCCCCGCGGCCTACCTGTTCACCCAGTTCATGACCTCCACCGCCAGCCAGGAGCAGATCGCGGTGAAGAACGGGACGCTGCCCACCCGCACCTCGGCGTACACCGCCGACGTGCTGAAGAGCCCGCAGATCGCCGGGTTCAAGCCGATCCTGGACACCGCCCGGCCGCGGGTCGCGCTCCCGCAGGTCGGCAGCCTGTTCACCCCGCTCCAGCAGGAGTACATCAAGATCCTCCAGGGCAAGGCCACCGTCCAGGGCGGACTGGACGACGCGGCCAAGCAGTTCGGCAAGCTGCTGCCGGACTACTCGGTGCAGTAGCACCCACCGGCTCCGGGCCGGCCGGCCGGGGTCTCGCCCGCCGCAGCACGCGGCGGGCGGGCCCACGCGCCCGACCGGCCGGCCCGGTCCTCCACCCGCCCCAGGCAACGACAGAGCCGAGGAGAGATGACCACCGCCACCGTAGAACGGGCCGAGCGCCCCGGCCGCCCCGCGCGGTCCAAGGAGCCCAGGCAGGGCCTGCTGACGTCGATCGCCCGCTCCTGGGACAAGCACTGGTACGCCTGGGCGATGGTCGCCCCCGTGGTGATCGTCCTCGGCGTCCTGGTGCTGTACCCGCTCGGATACGGCGTCTACCTGTCCTTCACCAACGCCACCGCGCAGAACGTCGCCACCGACATCGGCCCCGTGCACGTGCCGGCCAGCTACCACTTCGTCGGCCTGCACAACTACTGGCAGATCATCTCCGGCCAGGACGGCGACTTCTACCCGCGGCTGGAGTGGACGGTGATCTGGACCGTCGCCTGCGTCGGGATCACCTACTCCATCGGGCTGGGCATGGCGGTGCTGCTCAACCGGCCGATGCGGTTCCGGCTGCTGTACCGGCTCGCGCTGATCCTGCCGTGGGCGGTGCCCGCCTTCGTCGGGGTGTTCGCCTGGCGGCTGATGTTCAACTCGCAGTACGGCGTCTTCAACGACGTCATCAACGTCGTCGGGCTGCCGTCCCAGGACTGGCTGGGCACGCCGTTCGCGCAGAAGGTCGCGGTCATCATCGTCAACGTCTGGTGCGGCGTGCCGTTCATGATGGTGGCGATCCTCGGCGGCCTCCAGTCGATCCCGGGCGAGCTCTACGAGGCCGCGGAGATGGACGGCGCCTCCCCGTTCCAGCGCTTCACGAACGTGACGGTGCCCGGGCTGCGCCCGGTGACCAGCACGGTGATCCTGCTGAGCACCGTGTGGACGTTCAACATGTTCCCGATCATCTACCTGCTGCTGGGCAGCAACACCAGCGGCGACACCGACATCCTCGTGACGTTCGCCTACGAGAAGGCGTTCGTCGGCATCTCCGACTACGCCGGCGCCGCGTCGTACGGCATCGTCATCCTGCTGATCCTGGTGGCCTTCTCCACCTTCTACCGCAGCCGCATCAAGACCGAGCAGAGCTGAGGAGCCGTCACCCATGAGTGCCACCATTCAGCGCGGCCGGAACCCGCGCGGCCCGGTGCGGCCCGGCCGCGGGCAGGACGGCCGCACACCGCGTGGCCGCGGAGAGCGCGGCACGGGCGCCTCGCTCGCCCTGCACGCCACCCTGATCGCCGCCAGCGCCGTCGCGGTCTTCCCGGTGCTGTGGATCGTCTTCATCTCGCTCGGCCCGGACAGCGCCTGGCAGCAGCCCGGCCAGGTGATCCACCATCTGGGCCTGGACAACTACCGGTTCGTGCTGCTGCACAGCGGCTTCCCGCACTGGATGCTCAACTCGGTGATCGTCGCCGGCGCCACGATGCTGCTGGGCGTGTTCATCGCGGCCAGCGCCGGCTACGCGATCTCCCGGATGAAGTTCCCCGGCCACCGGCAGCTGATGTGGATCTTCCTGGTCACCCAGATGTTCCCCGTCGCGGTGCTGATCGTCCCGCTGTACAACCTGATGGCCCGGCTGGACCTGCTCGACAGCTACCTCGGCCTGGTGCTCGTGTACTGCACCATCGCCGTGCCGTTCTGCGCGTGGATGCTCAAGGGCTACTTCGACACCATCCCGCGGGAGATCGACGAGGCGGGCCGGATGGACGGCCTCAGCCCGTTCGGCACCTTCTGGCGGCTGATCCTGCCGCTGGCCCGGCCGGGCCTGGCGGTCACCGCGTTCTACAGCTTCCTCACCGCGTGGGGCGAGGTCGCCTACTCCAGCCAGTTCATGAAGACGCACTACACCCTGGCCGCGGGACTGCCCACGTACGCGTCCAGCATCCGCGCCAACTGGGGTGCGATGACCGCGGGTTCGGTGCTCATCGCGATACCCGCGGCCGTCGTCTTCCTGCTCGTCCAGCGTCACCTGGTCACCGGTCTGACGGCCGGCGGGACCAAGGGCTGACGCGCCCAGCACCCCGCACCGACCCGGACCCAGCGCCCGGCACCCCGACCCCGGACCCCGGGCCCCGCACCAGCGCCCGGCACCCCGGACGCACACCCGCGCACGTCCGCACGCCACTTAGTCGTTCCCCCGAACCCCAAAGGGAATCAATGAGCCAGCACCTCACCGACGCGCCCAGCACCGCCGCCGCGACCGACGCAGACGCCGGGCGCGGAGACTGGTGGCGCGACGCGGTGATCTACCAGGTCTATCCGCGCAGCTTCGCCGACGGCAACGGCGACGGCATGGGCGACCTGCCGGGCATCACCGCCCGGCTGCCCTACCTGCGGGACCTCGGCGTCGACGCGGTGTGGCTGTCGCCGTTCTACGCCTCCCCGCAGGCCGACGCCGGCTACGACGTCGCCGACTACCGCGCGGTCGACCCGATGTTCGGCAACCTCACCGACGCCGACGACCTGGTCCGCGCCGCGCACGCGCTGTCCCTGCGCGTCATCGTGGACCTGGTGCCGAACCACTGCTCCGACCAGCACGAGTGGTTCAAGCAGGCGCTGCGCGAGGGCCCGGGCTCCGCGGCCCGCGACCGCTTCCACTTCCGCGCCGGCAAGGGCGCGCACGGCGAACTGCCGCCCAACGACTGGGAGTCCATCTTCGGCGGCCCGGCCTGGACCCGCGTCACCGAACCGGACGGCACCCCCGGCGCGTGGTACCTGCACCTGTTCGCCCCCGAGCAGCCGGACTTCAACTGGAACCACCGCGCGGTGCACGACGAGTTCCGCTCGGTGCTGCGGTTCTGGCTGGACCTGGGCATCGACGGCTTCCGGATCGACGTCGCGCACGGCCTGGTGAAGGCCGAGGGCCTGCCCGACATCGGCCACTCCGGCCAGGTGGCGCTGCTGGGCACCGCCGCGATGCCGTACTTCGACCAGGACGGCGTGCACGAGATCTACCGGGACTGGCGGCAGATCCTGGACGAGTACGGGCCGGTGGGAGCGGCCGGCGGCCGGGAGCGGATCGCGGTCGCCGAGGCGTGGACGCCGACCATCGAGCGGGCCGCGCTCTACCTGCGCCCCGACGAGCTGCACCAGGCGTTCAACTTCGAGTACCTGACCGCCGGTTGGAGCGCGGGCGCGCTGCGCGAGGTGATCGACCGGTCGCTGCACGCGATGGGCTCGGTCGGCGCGCCCGCGACCTGGGTGCTGTCCAACCACGACGTGACCCGGCACACCACCCGGCTCGGCAACCTCCCGCCGGTCAGCGCGGGGCAGAACCCCGAGGCGCCGCCGACCCAGTTGCGCACGCCGGGCGACCGCGCGCTCGGCCTGCGCCGGGCCCGCGCGGCGACCTTGCTGATGCTGGCCCTGCCCGGCTCGGCCTACCTCTACCAGGGCGAGGAGTTGGGGCTGCCCGACGTCACCGACCTGCCGGACGAGGTGCGCCAGGACCCGTCGTTCTTCCGCGCGGCCGGGCAGGACGGCTTCCGTGACGGCTGCCGGGTGCCGATCCCGTGGTCGGGCGGGGCCGCGCCGTACGGCTTCGGGCCGGCCGAGGGCGGACCGAGCTGGCTGCCGCAGCCCGGGCAGTGGGCCGAGCTGAGCGTCGAGGCGCAGACCGGCGACCCCGACTCGACCCTGGAGCTGTACCGCGCCGCGCTCGCGGTGCGCCGCGACCACCCCGCGCTCGGCGCCGGCACCGCCGTGGACTGGCTCGACGCGCCCGAGGGGGTGCTCGCCTTCCGCCGTGACGCGACCGGCGGCGCCTTCGTCTGCACCCTCAACCCCACCTCCTCCCCGGTACGGCTGCCCCGGCCGGGCCGGCTGCTGCTGTCCAGCGAGGGACCGGCCGCGGCACCGGACACCCGGCGCCCGGACACCCGGCGACCCGACCCGCTGCGTCCCGACGGTGACCCGATTACCGGAGGTTCGGGCGAATTCGTCACGATCGCCGCCGACACGGCAATTTGGTGGGCGATCTGACATGGCGGTGTTCCGCCCCGTAGCATCCGGTGCTGTGACCGCGCGGCTCGCAGACATCGCAGCCCAGGCGGGGGTCAGTGAGGCGACGGTCAGCCGGGTGCTCAACGGCAAGCCAGGTGTTTCCGCGGCCACCCGTGAATCCGTGCTGGCCGCGCTGGACCTGCTCGGGTACGAACGCCCGGTCCGGTTGCGGCAGCGCAGCGCCGGCCTGGTCGGGCTGATCACGCCCGAGTTGGGGAACCCGATCTTCCCGGCGATGGCGCAGGTCATCGGCCAGGCGCTGACCCGGCAGGGCTACACCCCGGTGCTGGCCACCCAGACCCCGGGCGGCTCCACCGAGGACGAACTCGTGGAGATGCTGGTCGAGCGCGGGGTGGCGGGCATCATCTTCGCCTCCGGCCTGCACGCCGACTCCACCGCCGACACCGAGCGGTACGCCCGGCTCAAGGGCCAGGGCGTGCCGTTCGTACTGATCAGCGGCCACTCCGACAAGATCGACGCGCCGTCGGTGTCGGTGGACGACCGCGCCGCGGTCCGGCTGGCCGTCACGCACCTGGCCGCGCTCGGGCACCGCAGGATCGGCCTGGCCGTCGGGCAGAAACGGTTCGTGCCGGTGCAGCGGAAGATCGAGGGCTTCCTCGCGTCCATGGGCGACGTGCTGGGGCTGTCGGCCGACGACGCCCAGGCGCTGGTGCAGCACTCGCTGTACACGCTGGAGGGCGGGCAGGCCGCGGCCGGCGCGCTGATAGCCGACGGCTGCACCGCGATCGTCTGCGCCTCGGACATGATGGCGCTCGGCGCGATCCGCGCCGCCCGGCAACTGGGCCACACGGTGCCCGGCGACATCTCGGTGGTCGGTTTCGACGACTCCCCGCTGATCGCCTTCACCGATCCGCCGCTGACCACCATCAGGCAGCCGGTTCCCGCCATGTGTCAGGCCGCGGTGAACGCGCTGCTGGAGGAGATCGGCGACAACCCGCCCCCGCACAGCGAGTTCGTCTTCATGCCCGAACTGGTGGTCCGCGGCTCGACGGCCGCCGGACCCGCCGACCGCGGGGCGCCGGCGGGCGGTTGACCGGTGGCGCTCGGGCACGACACGCGGGATGTCCGGTTCAGCGGGCATGGCACCCGTTTGACCGGCCGGGTCTGGCAGACTGGTGTCCCATGGGGGAATCGACCGCCAACACCGCCAAGTCGCTGAAGGACCGTCGTACCGACCCTTCGGACGCCGCCGGAAACGGCGCCGGGCGGGGCGCGGGCGGCGCCTATCGGGCGCCCGGCCCCGGCTGGTCGCCCGGCGCGCTGCTGCACCGGCTGCGCACCCCACGCCGGCCCCGGCTCTGGTTCGAACTGGTGCTGATCGGCGTCAGCTACTGGGTGTACTCCCTGATCCGCAACGCGGTCCCCGCCGAGCGCAGCACCGCGCTGCGGCACGCCGCCGACGTGTGGAGCTTCGAACGCCACCTCGACCTCGGCATCGAGCACAGCGTCAACCATGCGCTGAACTCGGTGACATGGCTGATCGTGGGGATGAACTACTACTACGCCTCACTGCACTTCGTGATCACCATCGGTGTGCTGGTGTGGCTGTACGTCGCCCACCCCGACCGCTACGCGCCGCCCCGGCTGGCGCTGTTCGCGACCACCTGGCTGGCGCTGATCGGCTTCTGGGCCTACCCGTTGGCCCCGCCGCGGCTGCTGGCCGGCGCCGGCTTCATCGACACGGTCGCCGTGCACCACACCTGGGGCTCGCTCTCCCAGGGCAGCCTGGCGCACGTGTCGAACCAGTACGCGGCGATGCCGTCGATGCACATCGGCTGGTCGCTGTGGTGCGGCGTCACCGTCTTCAACCTGGCCAAGCGGAAGTGGGTGCGGGTGGTGGCCCTGCTCTACCCGCTGTTCACCCTCACGGTGATCATCGCCACCGGCAACCACTTCTGGCTGGACGCGATCGGCGGCGTGGTCTGCCTCGGCGCCGGCTACGGCCTGGTGTGCCTGCTGTACGGACGGTGGGTGTACCACCTGCCGCGGTCCTGGGAGCAGCAGTTGGAGGAGCAGCACACCGCGAAGCGCTGACCGCGGCAGGCCCTGAGCGCGGCGGGCCCTGATTGCGGCAGGCCCCGGGCCCGGGGCTTCAACCCGCAGGTCCCGAACCCGAAGGTCCCGAACCCGCAGGTCCCGCACCCCTCCCGCCGGCGCCCGATCGGCGTCACGCCTCGTAGAACAGCCGCTCCACCACCGCGCGGGCGCGGCGGGTACGGCGGCGGTAGTCCTCCAGCATGTCGCCGACGTGGCCGGCCGGGTAGCCGAGGTAGCGGCCCACCGCGGCCAGTTCCCGCCCGTCGCCGGGGAAGGTGTCGCCGGGGCGGCCGCGGACCAGCATCACCGCGTTGCGCACCCGCGTCGCCAGCACCCACGCCTCGTCCAGTATCCGCAGGTCCGGCTCCGCGATCAGACCCTCGGTGTGCGCGGCGGCCAGCGCGTCCCGGGTGCCGGTGGTGCGCAGCGACGGCAGCCGGGCGCCGTGCTGGAGTTGGAGCAGCTGCACCGTCCACTCCACGTCGGACAGCCCACCGCGGCCGAGCTTGGCGTGGGTGGTGCGGTCGGCGCCACGCGGCATCCGCTCGCTCTCCATCCGCGCCTTGAGCCGGCGGATCTCGCGCACCGCCTCCTCTTCGAGACCGTCCTCGGGGTAGCGCAACGGGTCTATCAGCGCGATGAACCGCTCCCCCAGCTCCGGGTCGCCGGCCACCGGGCGGGCCCGCAGCAGCGCCTGGCTCTCCCACCCCAGCGACCAGCGCCGGTAGTACGCCTCGTACGACGCCAGGCTGCGCACCAGCGGGCCGGACTTGCCCTCCGGCCGCAGGTCGGCGTCGATCAGCAGCGGCGGGTCGGCGGTGGGGATCTGCAGCAGCCGGCGCAGCTCGTTGGCGACGGCGATCGCGGCCCGGCCGGCGTCGCCGCTGTCGGCGCCCTCGCGCGGCTCGTGCACGAACATCACGTCGGCGTCGGAGCCGTAGCCGAGTTCGCGACCGCCGAAGCGGCCCATGCCGATCACGGCGAGGCGGGTGGGCAGCGGGTGGGCGTCGCCGCCGGTGACCGCGTTGACCGCGGCCCGCAGCGCGCCGGCCACGGTGGCCGAGGTCAGCCCGTACACGGCGGTGCCGACCCGGTCGACGAGGACGGCCGGGTCGAGCGGGCCGTCGGACTCCTCGTCGTCGCCGTAGGTGTCGATCAGGTCGCCGGCGGCGGTGCGGAACAGCTCGCGGCGGCGGACCCCGCGCACGGCCGCGATGGCCTGCTCGGGGCTGTCCGCGCGGCCGACGGCGGCCAGCACCTCCTGCTCAAGCGCCAGGTGGTCGCGCGGGATCAGGCCGTCCCTGGAGCCGAGCAGGGCGACCGCCTCGGGGGCGCGCATCAGCAGGTCGGGGGCGAGCCGGCCGGAGGAGAGCACCCGGGCCAACCGCTGGGCAGCGGCGCCCTCGTCGCGCAGCAGCCGCAGGTACCACGGGGTCTTGCCCAGCGCGTCGGAGACCTTGCGGAAGCCCAGCAGCCCCGCGTCAGGGTCGGCGGAGTCCGCGAACCAGCCGAGCAGCACCGGCAGCAGGGTGCGCTGGATCGCGGCCTTGCGGCTCACCCCGCTGGCCAGCGCCTCCAGGTGGCGCATCGCCGCGACCGGGTCGGCGTAGCCGAGCGCCTGGAGCCGGGTCCGGGCGGCGTCGGTGCTCAGCCGCGTCTCGTCGCTGTCGAGTTGGGCGACGGCGTCCAGCAGCGGGCGGTAGAACAGCTTCTCGTGCAGCCGCCGCACCTCGCGGGCGTGCCGCTTCCACTCCCGGTTGAGGCTCTGCACCGGCTCCGCGCGAAAGCCCAGGCCCCGGCCGAGCCGGCGCAGTCCCGCCTCGTCGTCGGGCACCAGGTGGGTGCGGCGCATCTTCTGGAGCTGGATGCGGTGTTCCATCAGCCGCAGGAAGCGGTAGGCGGCGTCCAGCGCGGCGGCGTCGGCGCGGCCGACGTAGCCGCCCCGGGCCAGGTCGGCGAGCGCGGTGAGGGTGGTGGCGCTGCGCAGGCTCGTGTCGCTGCGGCCGTGCACGAGTTGGAGGAGCTGCACCGCGAACTCCACGTCGCGCAGCCCGCCAGGGCCGAGCTTCAGCTCCCGCTCGACCTGCGCGGCGGGGATGGTGTCGACGACCCGCCGGCGCATCTCCTGCACGTCGGTGACGAAGTTCTCCCGCTCGGCGGCCTGCCACACCATCGGGCGGATCGCGGCGACGTACTCGGCGCCCAGCGCGGCGTCCCCGGCGACCGGCCGCGCCTTCAACAGCGCCTGGAACTCCCAGGTCTTCGCCCAGCGGTGGTAGTACGCGACATGGCTGCTGAGGGTGCGCACCAGCGGGCCGTTCTTGCCCTCGGGCCGCAGGTTGGGGTCCACCGGCCAGATGGTGCCCTCGGCGGTGGTGTCGGAGCAGATGCCCATCATCCGCACGGCCAGCCGGGTCGCGGACCGCAGCGCCGCGGTGTCGTCGGCGGAGCCGTCGCCCTCGGCGGCGTCCTCGGCCGGTTCCGCGACGAAGATGACGTCCACGTCGGAGACGTAGTTCAGTTCGTGGCCGCCGCACTTGCCCATCCCGATCACCGCGAGCCGGCAGGCCGCCGCGTCCTGCGGCAGCTCCGCGGCGGCGATCGCCAGCGCGGCCCGCAGCGTGGCCGTCGCCAGGTCGGCCAACTCCGCGGCGGTACGCACCAGGTCGTTGGTGCCGCAGACGTCCCTGGCCGCTATGCCGAGCAGGCACCGCCGGTACGCCGCGCGCAGCGCGTCCGGGGTGCGGACGGCGGCCAGCCCCTCCTCGAACTCCTCGACCCCCGGGTGCAGGTCGCGCGCCTCGTACGTCACCAGGGCGTGCCAGTCCTCGGGGTGCCGGGCCAGGTGGTCGCCCAGCGCCTCGGAGGCGCCCATCACGCCCAGCAGCCGGTCCCGCAGCGGTTTGGCGCTGGTCACGGTGTCCAGCAGGGTGCGGCGCTCGCCCGGGTCCAGTGCCTCGGCGAGCCGGACCAGGCCGAGCAGCGCCTGGTCGGGGTCGGCGGTGGCACCGAGCGCTTCGAGCAGCACCGGGTCACCGCGTACGCCCGCCAGCACGTCGTCCTCCAGCAGGCGCTCGGCGGTCGCGGCATCGGTGAAGCCGTGCCGCAGCAACCGGGAGAAGGTACTGCTGCGTCGCCCCTGCATCGGCCCTCCCGGGGGTCACCACACTCAACCCGCACTCACCACACGGCGAACGGCCGCACCCGCTCCAGCCGCCCTTCCGAGCCTAGCCGTCCGGCGGGCCCGGGGCGCCCTGCGGGGCCTGCGGGTTCGCCGGATCGACCTGCCGCGCGGGCACGAGTACCCCGTCGCGCGCGATCCAGTGCCCGGCCGCGCCCGGACGTGCGGCGAGGTAGCGCGCGATGTCCGAGGCACGCCGGCCGCCCGCCTCGCGCAGGCCGGCCGCGAGGTGGTCGAGGTAGGCGGCGGACGGCACCGTCCACGGCACCTCGGCCATCGACCAGGGCGCGGTGAACGTCAGCAGCGGCACGCCGTCCAGCGAGCCGGCCCGCACCAGCGTCTCGTAGCGGCCCGGGCCCAGCCGGTCACGCCCGGTGGCCAGCACCCGCGTGAGGTCGAGGTCGCGGCCGGGCTCGGCGTACATCTCCTGTGCGGCGATGTCGGAGAACTGGCCGACGGTGATCAGGTGCGCGCGGGCCAGGGCGCGGCCGGGCGTGTCCGGGTCGTAGAAGGCGCGGCCGCCGCCCCACACCGGGGAGTGCGTCGCGAAGTACACGGTGCCGGGCAGCTCCCACGGCACGGATCTGGCCGGCGGCGCGGCGTCCCGGCACCCCGGGTAGGCCCGCGCGCCGCCCGCCGGACGGCCCCCGACCAGGTACCGGGTCAGCCGGGCGAGATGCGTGTTCGAGCCGTAGGAGACGTACCAGACCGTGTGCGCGCCCATCCACCCAGTGTGACCCGCGCGGACCCTTACGGCATCAGAGTGGCACGGGTGCCGGTGCGGGTTCACAGTGGTAGGGAGCCCGCATTTCGTCAGCGAGCAGTCGAGAGGGAAGGGGCTTGCCCCATGACAACCGCGGAGAGCACTGCGAAGACAACACCCGGGCGCAAGAAGGACACCGCCGGGAAGACGACGATCGCCAACACGGTGGTGGCCACCATCGCCGGGATCGCCACCCGGGAGGTCGAAGGGGTTTACGCGATGGGCGGCGGCGCCGCTCGTGCCGTGGGGGCGGTCCGCGACCGCGTCTCCCGCTCCGACGACCACACCCGCGGGGTGAAGGTCGAGGTCGGCGAGGAGCAGGCGGCCCTCGACATCGACGTGGTCGTCGACTACGGCACGCACATCGCCGAGACCGCCTCCGACATCCGGGGCAGCGTCACCAGCGCGGTGGAGCTGATGACCGGACTCGAGGTCGTCGAGATCAACATCAACGTCCGCGACGTCCACGTCCCCGGCGAGGACTCCGACACCGACGAGGACGAGGGCCGCGTCCGCTGACCCGTCCCCGGGCACCCCTGTCCTGCCACCCCCGGAGCACCGCCTAAGGCGGGCCCGGGGGCGCCTCGCTCAGTCGCCGACCTGCGGTTACAGGTTCGGCAGGTTCTTCCGCAGCTCGAACGCGGTGACCTCGGAGCGGTACTCCTCCCACTCCTGCTTCTTGTTGCGCAGGAAGAAGTCGAAGACGTGCTCGCCGAGGGTCTCGGCGACGAGTTCGCTGCGCTGCATGAGGTCGATCGCCTCGCCGAGGTTCTGGGGCAGGGGCTCGATGCCGAGGGCGCGGCGCTCGGAGTCGGTGAGGGCCCAGACGTCGTCGTCGGCGCCGGCCGGGAGTTCGTAGCCCTCCTGGATGCCCTTCATGCCGGCGGCGAGGAGGACGGCGTAGGAGAGGTAGGGGTTGGCGCCGGAGTCGAGGGAGCGGACCTCGACCCGGGTGGAGCCGGTCTTCCCGGGCTTGTACATCGGCACGCGGATGAGCGCGGACCGGTTGTTGTGGCCCCAGCAGATGTACGAGGGGGCCTCGCCGCCGGCGCCCGCGGTGCGCTGGGAGCCGCCCCAGATCCGCTTGTAGGAGTTGACCCACTGGTTGGTGACGGCGGCGGTCTCGGCGGCGTGCCGGAGCAGGCCCGCGATGAAGGACCGGCCGACCTTGGAGAGCTGGAACTCCGCACCGGACTCGTAGAACGCGTTGCGGTCGCCCTCGAAGAGCGAGAGGTGGGTGTGCATGCCGGAGCCGGGGTACTCCGAGAACGGCTTGGGCATGAAGGTGGCGTGCACGCCCTGCTCCAGGGCCACCTGCTTCATCACCAGCCGGAACGTCATCACGTTGTCGGCGGTGGACAGCGCGTCGGCGTAGCGCAGGTCGATCTCCTGCTGGCCGGGGGCGCCTTCGTGGTGGGAGAATTCGACCGAGATGCCCATCGACTCCAGCATGGTGATCGCCTGGCGGCGGAAGTCCATGCCGACGTTCTGCGGGGTGTGGTCGAAGTAGCCGGAGTTGTCCGCGGGGGTCGGCCGGCTGCCGTCCAGCGGGCGCTCCTTGAGCAGGAAGAACTCGATCTCGGGGTGCGTGTAGAAGGTGAAGCCGAGGTCGGAGGTCTTGGCCAGGGCGCGCTTGAGGACGTAGCGCGGGTCGGCGTAGGACGGGGAGCCGTCGGGCATCAGGATGTCGCAGAACATCCGGGCGGTGCCGGGTGCCTCCGCGCGCCAGGGCAGGATCTGGAAGGTGCTCGGGTCCGGCTTGGCGATCATGTCGGACTCGTACACCCGGGCGAAGCCCTCGATCGCGGAGCCGTCGAAGCCCATGCCCTCGTCGAACGCCTGCTCCAGCTCGGCGGGGGCGACGGCGACCGACTTCAGGTAGCCGAGCACGTCGGTGAACCACAGCCGTACGAAGCGGATGTCCCGCTCCTCCAGGGTGCGGAGAACGAACTCCTGCTGCTTGTCCATATCCATCCATCCTCGCCGGTCAGGCACCGCTCCCCCGCCGTCGGCAACCCGGGGGATCAGGAGCATTGCACCACACCGTTTCGCACGGGTTGCGGGCGCCGCTCCTCCATAGTGCACGCCGGACGGGATCGGGCGGAGACGTCAGCTGAAGGTGTCGATCGAGGCGATCTTCCAGCTGCCCGCCTGGCGGACCGCGTCGACCGCGAACATGGCCGCCGAGTAGGCGCTGCCGGCGTTCGCGCCCTTGGCTGTGGAGGTGTTCGCCTGGTCGGCGTAGACCAGCACCCGGGCCCGGTCGCCGCTGATCATCTCCACGCCGGTGTCGGTGACGGTGGTGGTCAGCACGAGCTTCTGCTTCGGGGCTGCGGCCTTCACCTGGGCGATCATCGTGGCGTACTGCTGGACCGCCTTGCCGGTGAGCACCTTCTTCGCGGCGGTGTCGGTCCGGGCGGTGTCGGTGTAGTCGTAGGAGAAGACGGAGTTCACGTCCTGCGCGATCTGGCCCTTGACCTCGGCGGTGCGGGCGTTGTCGGTGAGCGCGGTGTTGGAGGTGGCCGAGCCGTCGTGCAGGGCGGACGCCTTCCCGGCCGCCCAGGCCGCGAAGCCGCCGAGCAGCACGGTGAGCAGGGCGAGCACGGCGATGGTGAGGGGGAAGCGGGCGGGCAGCCGCAGGGACGCGGTACGGCGCGGGGCCGCCTCGTCCTTCCCGGCGGTCTCGGTCCGGGCGGCGGGGCGGCGCGGGCGGACCGCGGTCGCGGTCGCGGTCACGGTCCGGCCGGACCTGCCGGGTGCGCGCTCGGCCGCGCCGCTGCCCGTGCCGGAGCCGGCGCCCGCGGCCGTACGGTCGGGCCGGTCGGTACCGTCGGTACGGTCGCGGGCCGGTCGTACGGTGCGCTCGGTCGCCGCCGCGGACGCCGCGGCGAGCCTGCGCTGCCGGTTGATGAGGTGGCGGGTGGTCGACATGGGCTGCGGTCCTCTCGCGGACGACGTGCGGCGGTACGGCGGTACGGGCGTCAGTGGCCGGCGGTGGCGGTGGGATCGGCGGTCGGGGCCGCCGTGGGGTCGGCCGCGGTGGAGGCGCTGTCGCCCATCGGCGCGTCACCGAGCGCGCTGAGCTTCCACCCGGCCGAGGTGCGGGTCATCTCGCCGAGCAGCCGGCTCTCCTTCACCGCGGGCTTCGACTTGGGCGCCTGCACGGTGATCTGGAGCGCGACCATCACATCGGCCTTGCCGGTGCGGTCGTCGAGGTCGGTCACCGCGCCGCTCAGCACCTTCGCGGTGCTGACCGTCTGCGCCTGCTGCACCTGCTTCTCGAAGTCGGCCCGGCCCTGCACGAGTTGGCTGTGCAGGTCGCCCGTGGTGCTCTGCTCCCACACGGCGAGGCCCGCCGCGAGGTGGGCGTGGTCGAGCGTGTTCATGTTCTGCACGGCCTGCTCGCCCGCGGCCAGCACGGTGTCCCGGGTACGGGCGAACGCCGCGTTGTCGTCGTGCGCGGCGGAGTACCACGACCAGCCGGTCCACGCGGCGGCGACGGCCGCGGCCACCACCAGGGCGACCGCCGCGCCCAGCAGCGGCCGCCGTCCGGCGGGCGCGGGGCGCCGTACCCGCGCGGGCTCGGCCGCCTTCGCGACGTCCTCGACATCCGCGATGTCCGCGACGTGCTCGACGTGCTCGACGCCCTCGGGGTCGTCCTTGCGCGGTGGGCGCGAGCCGAAACGCATACGTGGCATCTGCCTCTCCCCTAGCGGGCCTTGAGAGCGGTGATCCGCCAGTGGCCGTTCTTCTGCTCGGCGGTGACCGAGAGTTGGGCGGCGGCACTGGTGGCGGTGGAACCCGCGCGCTGCGCGGTCTGGTCGAGGAAGACCAGCAGGCGGGCGTGGTCGGCGGTGAGGCTGACCACGCCGGCCCGTACGACCCTTGTGGTGAGGGTGAGTTGCTGGGTGGCGACGTTCTGCTTGATCTGCGCGAACAGCGCCTGGTACTGGGTGGCCGCGCTGCCCGCGAGGACGTTGCGGGCGGCCTGCTCGGTGGCGTCGGTGCCGTCGGGCGTGTACGCGAAGATCTGGCTCAGCGCGCTGCTGACGTCGCCGATCACCTGGTCGGTGGCGGCGCTGTCGGTGAGCGCGTGGTTGCGGGTGGCCGCCGGGTCCTTGAGGTCCTGCGCGGCGTAGAGCAGGCCGCCGGAGCCCAGCAGCAGGACGGCGATCGCGGCGGCCCCGGCGATCCGCCGCCATCCGTACGACCGTGCGCGCCGCAGCACCCGCCCGGCCCACGCGCCCCGCCCGCCCGCGCCCGGCTCCGCCGAACGGTCGGCGTCGGTGTCGGTACCGCTGTCGGCGGTGCTGTCGGCGTCGGTGTCGGTGTCGGTGTCGACGGGATCGGCCGGGTCGGCGCGCTCGATTCGCTCGGCGCGCTCGGCTTCCTCGGGCGCGGCCGCGGTCTTGTCCGTTGTCGTCATGTCGGTGGTCATCCCTTAGCTCGCGCCGATCGGGACCGCGGTGAGGGCGGCGAGTTTCCAGGTGCCGGCGGTACGGGACAGGTTGGCTTCGAAGCGTTTGCGATCGGTGCTGGCCGTACCGGACTTGGGGGTGAGGCGGACCTGGACGGTGACGATGATCTTCGCGGTGCCGGCCCGGGTGTCGAGCTCGGTGACGGCCGCGTCCGTGACGGTGCCGTTCGTGGAGGTGCCGGCCGCCTTCATCGTCGCGGTGTCGGAGCCGTGCGTACGGGTCAGCTGGTCGTGCAGCGGGCCGGTGGTGACGCCGAGCCAGCTGTCGAGGTCGCGGTCGACGTGCGCGGAGTCCACGGTGTTGAGCCGGGCCACCCCGCGCTCCCCCGCGCCCAGAGCGGCGTCGCGGGACTTGCCGTAGGACAGCGCGCCGTCGCCACGGGTGTCGGCGTAGGACCAGGCGGAGAGCCCGCACAGCAGCAGCGCGGCGGTCAGCATCGTGGCCCAGGCGACCGCGGTGCGCCGGGCCCGCAGCGCGCGCAGGACGCCGGCGGCCCGGCGGCGCGGAGTGGACCTCCCCTCGGCGGCCGCCGCGGCCCCCTCGTCCGCATCCGGCCCCGACTCCGGCGCCGGGTCCGGCTCGACCTCCGGGTCCGGCTCGACCTCCGTTTCCGGCTCCCCCTTCGCATCCGGCCCCGACCCCTGGTCCGGCTCCGGCTCCGGCTCCGCCTCCGTACTCACGTCCGGCTCCGCCTCATCCGTCGTACCGCTCATCGTTGGTCCTCCAGGCCGAGCAGGCCCGCCATGGTGGTGGGCCCGGCGGCGGGCAGCGCGGGCAGGGCGAGGGCGCCGGGCAGCGCCGGCCCCACGGCGGGCGTGGCAGCGGGAGCCGCGCCCGTCGACGACTGCGTGGACGTCGGCAGGACCGACCCCGGCTGCGCGGGGGTCGGCACTCCCCCGCCACCGGGCGCGTGCGCGGAGCCGCGGACGTCGGTGCCGGAGGAGGCGGGCGCGGTGCAGCGGGCCGCGGTGTTGAACGCGGTGGCCGGCGGGCTGGTGTCGAGGCCGTTGCGGTAGGTGGTGCCGCCGTATCCCGACGTGCACGGCAGCGGTGAGAAGAAGGTGACGGCCATGCCGAAGTCCAGCTTGCCGTTCTTGACCGCCGAGGAGCCCGCGGCGGCCACGGCGGGCATCTTCACCAGGAACTCCTGGATGCCGTTCTGGCGGGTGACCGCGATGTCGGAGGTGGTCAGCAGGTTGGCCAGCACCACGCTGAGGTTGGGGCCGACGTCCCGCAGCAGCGCGCTGACCTGGGTCGCGGCGCCGGGCGCGGCGGCGATGAGGCGGCGCAGGTCGGTGTCGGAGTCGTCGAGCTGCGCGGCGAGCTGGTTGGCGCTGGTGGCGAAGTTCTTGATCGCGTCGGACTCGTCGACCTGGGTGCGCAGCACCGTCCGCCCGTCGTTGATGAGCGTGGTGTCGGCGGGGAGGTTGGCGTCGGCGGCGGTCAGGAACTCGCTGCTGGTGTCGAGCAGGGACTGGAGGTTGTCGCCCTGGCCGCTGAACGCCAGGCCGAGTTCGTCGACGTCGGTGCGCAGGGCGTCCAACGGCACGGACTGGGCGAGGTCGTTGACGCTGGTGAGCAGGTTGGTGACGGGCGCGGGCACCTTGGTGCTGGCCTGCGCGATGGTCGAACCGCCGTGCAGGTAGGGCCCGTCGCTGGTGCGGGGTTGCAGGTCGATGTACTGCTCGCCGACCGCGGACAGGCTCGCGACGACCGCGGAGAGCCGGCTGGGGATGTGCGGGGCGGAGCTGTTGATCCGCAGTTCCGCCTCGACGCCGTCGGGGGTGAGCCGGATCGGGCCGACCCGGCCGACCGAGACACCCCGGTAGGTGACGTCGGCGTGCTCGAACAGGCCGCCTGCCTCGGGGAGTTGCACGTCCACGGTGTAGTAGCCGCGCAAGCCCACGTAGCGGCCGAGGTCGGCGTAGCGGACACCGACGAAGCCGATCACGAGGACCGCGACGATCAGGAAGGCGATGTTCTTGGCGACGGTGGCGCGGGTCAGCATCAGTGGCCCCCTGAAGTGGTGGCCGACGGGGAGGTGCCCGAGGCGGTGGTGCCCGAAGGCGTGGCGCCCGAAGGGGTGCTGCCCGACGGCGTCGTGACCGAGGGCAGCGGCAACGGCGGACCGGTCGGGGGCTTCGCGGACTTCTTCCGCACCGAGGGGTCCACGGACTGCAGGCCCGGGTAGTCGCTGTCGCCGGCCTGGAGTTCGGGGATGAGCTGGGTGCCGGAGGCTGCGGTGAGGTCGAGGTAGACGTTGAGGTAGTCGCCCTTGACGCCGTTGAGCACCTCGTCGGTGAACGGGTAGGTGAGCAGCACCTGGAGGGAGTCGGGCAGGTCGTCGCCGGCGTCGGCGAGCCGCTGGAGAGTGGGGCCGAGGGACTTCAGGTCGGCGACGATGTCGTCCTTGCTCCGGTTGACCGTGTCGGTCGCGACGCCCGAGAGGGTGTCGAGCGAGCGGAGCATGGTGACCAGCGAGCCGCGCTGCTGCTCCAGCACCTTCAGGCCCGGGCTGAGGCTGGTGAGCACGGTGCCGATCTTCTGGTCGCGGGTGGCGAGGGTCGCGGAGAGCTTGTTGACGCCGTCGAGCGCGTCGGTGATGTCCTTCTTGTGGGCGTCCAGGTCGGAGACGAGCGTGTTGACCTGGGTGAGCATGTCGCGGACCGCGGGTTCGTTGCCGCTGAGCGCCTTGTTGAGCTGGGTGCTGATGGTGTGGATCTGCTGGATGCCGCCGCCGTTGAGCACCAGGGACAGCGCGCCGAAGACCTCTTCCACCTCGGGGTTGCGGTTGGTGTGCGAGGTGGGGATGGTGTCGCCGGCTTGGAGCTTGCCGGTGGCGGGTTCGGTGCTGGGCGGGTCGGCGAGCTGGATGTACTTCTCGCCGAGCAGGCTGGACTGCTCCAGGTGCGCGTAGGCGTTCGACGGGAGTTTCACGTTGCCGTTGAGCTTCATGGTGACGATGGCCGACCAACCGCTGTGCGCCAGCGCGATCTTGGTGACCCGGCCGACGGCGACGTCGTTGACCCGTACCGACGCCTGCGGCACCAGGTCGAGGACGTCGGCGAACTGGGCCCTGACGGTGTAGGGGTGGCTGCCGAGGTTGGCGCCGCCGGGCAGCGGCATGCTCTGCACGTTGGTGAAGGAGCAGCCGGTGAGGGTGAGGGCGGTCGCGGTGAGCAGGGCCGCGGCGGCCGCGTGGCGGGCGTTCACTTGGCCGCCCCCTTGCTGCCGCTGCCGGTGCTGCCGGTACTGCCGCCGCTGCCGCCGCTGCCGTAGACCGTGCCGACCGGTGGCAGCGGCAGCGGTGGGGTCGAGGCGTTCGGGCCCGAAGTGGCCTTCTTGGCGGCGGTGTTGGAGGTCGTGCCGGTGGTGCCCGTGTCGGTCGGGTCGACGCTGCCGCCCATGCTCAGCTCGTTGATGTCGGTGCGGCCGTCGAGCGTGCCGGTCTTCGGGTTGTACGTGTTGAGGAGGTTGTCGGCGGCGAGCGGGGCGTCGTCGAGGAGTTCGGCGAGCGAGGCGCGCTGGTCGACGAGCGTCTGCGTGATCGGGGTGAGCTTGGTGATGCTGGTCTTCAGCCGGCTGCGGTTGTCCTGGATGAAGGTCTTCACCGAGCCGAGCGCGGTGGACAGTTGCTGGAGCGCGCCGCCGAGGTCCTCCTTGTCGTCGGCGAGGAAGCCGCTGACGGTGGAGAGCTGGTCGGTGGCGGTCTTCACCTTGCCGTCGTTGTTCTTGAGCATGGTGGTGAAGGACTGGAGGTAGGCGAGGGTGGAGAACAGGTCGTCGCTGTGGCCGTTGAGGGTCTTGGTGGCCTGGCCGAGCTGGTCGATGCTGTCGCCGATGTCCTTGCCGTTGCCCTTGAGGTTCTGCGACCCGACGTCGAGCAGGTTCGACAGGGCGCCGGTGGTGTTCGCGCCGTTGGGGCCGAGCGCCTTGCTGAGCTGGGTGACGGAGGCGTAGAGCTGGTCGATCTCGACCGGTGTCGCGGTGCGGCTGGCCGGGATGACGCCGTGGTCGGCCAGTTGGGCGCCGCCGGTGTACGCGGGGGTGAGCTGGATGTAGCGGTCGGCGACCACGCTGGGCGCGACCACCACGGCGCCGGCCTTCGCCGGCACCTTGATGCCGTGGTCCAGCCGCAGCGCCACCTTGACCTGCTTGCCCTGCGGCTTGACGGACTCCACCGTGCCGACCTTCACGCCGAGGATGCGCAGGTCGGACCCCGCGTACACGCCGACCGTACGGTCGAAGTACGCGGTGACGTGCTTGCCGGACGGCCCGCCGAAGGCGACGAACCCGGCGGTGACGGCCGCGGCCGCGACGATCACCAGCACCACCGCCACGGACAGCGCGCGGCGCGGTAGCCGGGCCGCGCGGCCCGGCAGGCCCCGGCGGCCCGCGCTGCCTCCGCCGCCTCCGCCGATCTCGTCGTTCTCCCTCGGGAGGTCCGGCAGCGTCAGTCTGCTGGTACGGCGCAGCCGCCGCGGGAAGGCGCTCACGACGCTCCTCCGGTCGCCTTGGGCGGCATGCAGCCGGTGGTCGGCGGGGTGCCGCTGGGCAGGTAGTTCTTCGGCACCAGCCCGCACAGGTAGCTGTCGAACCAGCGGCCGTTGCCGAGGGTGTTGCCGACCACCTGGTAGTAGGGGCCGGCCAGCGCCAGCACCTTGTCGAGGCTGCTCTGGTTGGCGAGCAGCACGTTGGTGACGCGGTCGAGGGCGGCCAGGGTGGGCGCGAGCTGCTTGTCGTTGTCGGCGACCAGGCCGTTGAGCTGGGTGCCCAGGTTCTGGGTGCCGGTGAGCAGGGAGTGGATGGCGGTCCGCCGTTTCTCGACCTCCCCGAGCAGCAGGTTGCCGTCGGAGATCAGCTCCTGGAAGCGGCTGTTCTGGTCGGAGAGGGTCTTGGTGAGCTTCTTGCTGCCGCTGAGCAGCGAGGCGAGCTGCGCGTCGCGGCTGGAGATGGTCTTGGACAGCGACGACAGCCCGGTGGCGGCGGTGCGCACCGAGGCCGGGGTGTCCTTGAACGTGTCGGAGATCGCCTGGAAGCTCGCCGCGAGCTGGTCGGTGTCGATCGCGCCGAAGGTCTGGCCGAGCCCGTTGAACGCCTGCGTCACGTCGTACGGCGAGGTGGTGCGGGACTTGGGGATGGTGTCACCGGGGTCCTGCTCGCGGTCGCCGAGCGGGTCCAGCGCGAGGTACTTCTCGCCGAGCAGCGTCTTGATGCCGATGGCGGCGGTGCTGGCGTCGCCGATCCAGGTGTGCCGGACCCGGAAGGTGACCTTGACCTGGGCGCCGTCCAGCCCCACATGGGTGACCTTGCCGACCTTGACGCCCGCCACCCGCACCTCGTTGCCGCTCTTCAGGCCGGCCGCCTCGGTGAAGTGGGCGGAGTACGTGGTGCCGCCGCCGATCAGCGGCAGCGCGTCGGCGTTGTACGCGACGAGGCTGAGCAGGGCGAGCACCAGCAGGCCGACGACGCCGACCGCGATCTGGTTGCGCTCGCGCAGCGGCCGGAAGAGCGGGTGGCCGCGCCGGGCGGGGTGGAGGCGCAGGCGGAGCGTGGGCGGTCTCAGCCTCATGACCGGCACCTCGATTCGGTGATCGCTATACCGGTGGGCGGCGCGCTGCCGTCGGAGGTGGTGACGCCGTGCACGGTGGCCTGGCACAGGTAGAGGTTGAGCCACGAGCCGTAGGAGGCCAGCCGGCCGATGGTCTGGAACTTGCCCGGGGTGGTGGTGAGGAACTTCTGCAACTGCGGTGTGTTGTCGCCGAGGTTGGTGGAGACCCGGTTGAGCTGGGCGATGGAGTTCTTCAGCGGCTGCCGGCCGTCCTGGAGCAACCCGGCGGTGCTGGTGGTGAGTTGGGAGATGGCGGTGATGGACTGGCCGATCGGCTCGCGGTCGGCGGAGAAGCCGGTGACGAGTTGCTGGAGCGAGGTGATCAGGTCGTTGAAGCCGGCCTCGCGGGTGTTGACGGTGGTCAGCACCGAGTTGAGGTTGTCGATCACCTGGCCGATCACCTGGTCCTTCGCGGCGAGCGTGGTGGTGAGCGAGCCGATGTTGCTGAGCAGGCTGTCCACGGTGCCGCCCTCGCCCTGGAGGACCTGCACGATCTCCCCAGAGAGCTGGTTGACGTCCTTCGGGGAGAGCCCCTCGAAGAGCGGCTGGAAGCCGTTGAAGAGTTCGGTGAGGTCCAGCGCGGGCGTGGTGTGGCCGAGCGGGATGGTGGCGCCCGGGTGCAGGGTGCTGCCGACCGGGCCGCTGCCCTGCTGGAGGTCGATGTAGCGCTGGCCGACCAGGTTGAGGTACTTGATGGTCGCGGTGGCCGAGGCGGGCAGGGTGCGGCCCTTCTGCACGGAGAAGTGCACCTTCGCGACCCGGTGCCTGACCACCTTGATCGACTCGACCTGCCCGACCTTGACGCCGGCGATCCGGATGCTGTCGCCCTTGTTGAGCCCGGTGGTGTCGGTGAACTCGGCGTTGTAGCCGGAGGTGTTGCCGACCCCGGCGCCCGCGATGCTCACCGCGAGCACGGTGGTGGCGAAGGCGGTGACCAGGATGAAGATCAGCGACTTGACGATCGGCCCGGTCAGGCTGCGGCGGTTCACTTCACCGTCACCTCCGCCCCGCGGTAGACCGGCCCGGTCAGCACGCTGCTCCAGTCCGGCAGCTTCCCGGGCGAGGTGTTCATGCCGGGCGCGAGCAACTCGTCGACCAGCTCGTTCTCCTGCGGGGAGTTGGCGATCGGGGTGGTGCCGCGGCCGGTGTACGGCACCGGGTAGCACTGCGGGCCGCCGCTCGCGTCGTACACCGGGGTGTCCTTGCCGGCCACGTACTTGCCGCGGGAGGCGACGGCGGTGACGTTGACGTGCAGGCCGGGTTCGTCGGTGCCCTTGCCGAGCGCCTTGTCCATCGCCGGCACGAAGTCGGCGAGGGTGCGCAGCGTGCAGGGGAAGGACGGGGCGTACTGGGCGAGCAGTTGCAGGGTGCCGCGGCTGTCGGCGGCGAGGTGGATCAGGTTCTCCTTGTTCTGCCGCAGGTAGGTGGTGAGGTCCTGCGCGGTGGCGGTCGTCGAGCCGTACAGCGTGCTGAGGTTGGCCTGCTGCTGGGCGATGGTGCCGCTGGTCTTGGTGAAGTCGGTGAGCGCCTGGACGATGTCGGGCGCGGCCGCGTTGTAGGTGTTGCTGACCGTCACCAGTTGCTTGATGTCGTCGGTGAGCGCGGGCAGTTGGGGGTTGAGCTTGGTGAGGTAGCGGTCGAGCTGGACCAGGGTGGTGCCGAGTTCCTGGCCGCGGCCGTCGAGCGCGGTGGCGACCGCGTTGAGGGTGGCGGCGAGTTTCTGCGGCTGGACGGCCGTCAGCAGCGGCATCACGTTGTCCAGCACCTGTTCGAGTTCGACGGCGTCGGCGGAGCGGTCCTGCGGGATGGTGCTGTGCGCGGCCAGCGCGGGGCCGCCCGAGGGGCTGCCGGCCGGCGGTACGAGCGCGACGAACCGCTCGCCGAACAGCGTGGTCGGCAGCATCTGCGCGGTGACGCCGGCCGGGATCTGGTGCAGCTTGCCGGGGTCGATGGCCAGCGTCAGCCGGGCGCCGGTGCCGTTGGCGTGGATGGCGGTGACCCGGCCGACCACGACGCCGCGCATCTTCACGTCGGCGCCGAGGTTCATCTCGTTGCCGGCGCTTCCGGTGTCCACGGTGACCTTGGCGGCGTTGCTGAACGACTTGTCGTAGACGGCGACCGCGAGCCAGGCCAGCAGCGCGGGCACCAGCAGGAAGATGATGCCGGCGGTGCGGCGGCGGGCGGCGCCGCTGCCGCGGACCGGGCGGGCCGGCGGGGCGGGCGGGGCCGGCGGTGGCCCCGGGGTACGGGTGTCGGTGGTGGTCATCCCGCCACCCGCACGGTGGTGGTGGCGCCCCACAGCGCCAGCGACAGGAAGAAGTCGGTGAGCGAGATGATCACGATCGCGTTGCGCACCGACCGTCCGACGGCGATCCCGACCCCGGCCGGGCCGCCCTTGGCGGTGAAGCCGTAGTAGCAGTGCGCGAGGATCACCACGACGCTGAAGATCAGCACCTTCAGTATGGACAGCAGTACGTCCTCCGGTGCGAGGAAGAGGTTGAAGTAGTGGTCGTAGGTGCCGGGCGACTGGCCGTTGAACCACACGGTCACCAGCCGGGAGGCCGCGTAGCTGCTGAGCAGGCCGATGCCGTAGAGCGGGATGATCGCGACCACGCCGGCGATGATCCGGGTCGTGACGAGGTAGGGCATCGAGCGCACGCCCATGCTCTCCAGCGCGTCGACCTCCTCGTTGATCCGCATCGCGCCGAGCTGCGCGGTGAACCCGGCGCCGACGGTCGCGGACAGCGCGAGGCCGGCGATCAGCGGGGCGATCTCGCGGGTGTTGAAGTAGGCGGAGATGAAGCCGGTGAACGCGGCGGTGCCCAGCTCGTTCATCGCCGCGTAGCCCTGGAGGCCGACGACGGTGCCGGTGGCCAGCGTCATGCCGATCATCACGCCGACGGTGCCGCCGATGACGCTCAGGCCGCCGCTGCCGAAGGCGACCTCCGACAGCAGCCGCAGCACCTCTTTGAGGTAGCGGCGCAGGGTGCGCGGGACCCACAGCACGGCCTTGACGTGGAAGAGCAGGTGGTCGCCGGTGTCGTCGAGCCAGCGCAGCCAGCGTCCCGGGCGCGCCCGGCGGGCGCGGGGCGGCGGCGGGGCGGCGGGCTCGGGCGGCTCGGGCCGCGGGGCGTCCTTGTCGAGCAGGGCCATCGCTCAGGCTCCCTTCTGCGGCACGAGCTGGAGGTAGATCGCGGTCAGCACCACGTTGACCACGAACAGCAGCAGGAAGGTGATGACCACGGACTGGTTGACCGCGTCGCCGACGCCCTTCGGGCCGCCCTTGGGGTGCAGCCCGCGGTAGGCGGCGACGATCCCGGCGATGAAGCCGAAGATCACCGCCTTGATCTCGGAGATGTACAGGTCGGGCAGTTGGGCGAGCGCCGAGAAGCTGGACAGGTACGCGCCCGGGGTGCCGTGCTGCACGATCACGTTGAAGAAGTAGCCGCCGGCGGTGCCGACCACCGACACCAGGCCGTTGAGCATCAGGGCGACGAGCATCGTGGCCAGCACCCGCGGCACGATCAGCCGCTGCACCGGGGAGACGCCCATCACCTCCATCGCGTCCAGCTCCTCGCGGATCTTCCGCGAGCCGAGGTCCGCGCAGATCGCGCTGCCGCCGGCGCCCGCGATCAGCAGCGCCACGATCAGCGGGCTGGCCTGCTGGATCACCGCCAGCACGCTCGCCCCGCCGGTGAACGACTGGGCCCCCAACTGCTGGGCCAGCGAACCGACCTGGAGCGCGATCACGGCGCCGAACGGGATCGACACCAGCGCCGCGGGCAGGATCGTCACGCTCGCCACGAACCAGAACTGCTCGATCAGTTCGCGGATCTGGAACGGCCGCCGGAAGGTGTCCCGGACGGTGGTCGCCGCAAGCGTCAGGAGCTGGCCGGTCTCGCGCAGCGCACCGGCGCCGGGGATGGAGCGGCGCGGGACGGCCGCGGCGCGCGCGGGCGGGGCTGCCTCCGGCGCGGACTCCGGTACGGGCGGCGCGGTCATCCGGCCACCTCCGCGGCGGGCCCGGTCATGCGTGCTCCTCCTGTACGGGGGCCTGCGCGGGGGCGAGTCCGGCCTTCATGGCCGTCCGCGCGGCGACCGGCAGGTCGTCCCACATCGCCAGCACCCGGGCCCGGCGGCGCTGCACGGCCAGGCGCGGCGGCAGTCCGGGGCTCGGTTCGAGCTGGGGGGCGATCCGGCGCGGCAGTTCGGCGGGCAGGTCGGTCGACTGCTCGCGGGCCAGGGTCGCTTCGTCCTTCTCCTCGGCCATCCCGATCGGCCCCTCCTTGCGGCCGCCCAGGAACTGCCGCACCACCGGCTCGTCGCTGGTCAGCAGCAACTCGCGCGGCCCGAAGGCGACCAGCCGGCGCCGGAAGAGCATGCCCATGTTGTCCGGCACGGTCGAGGCGATGTCGAGGTTGTGCGTGACGATCAGCATCGTGGCGTCGATCTGCGCGTTGAGGTCGATCAACTGCTGCGAGATGTACGAGGTGCGCACCGGGTCGAGCCCGGAGTCCGGTTCGTCGCACAGGATGATCTGCGGGTCCAGCACCAACGCCCGTGCCAGCCCGGCGCGTTTGCGCATCCCGCCGGATATCTCGCCGGGCAGCTTCCCCTCCGACCCGATCAGGCCGACCATGTCCATCCGCTCCATGACGATGCGGCGGATCTCCGACTCCTTCTTGCGGGTGTGCTCCCGCAGCGGGAAGGCGATGTTGTCGAAGAGGTTCATCGAGCCGAACAGCGCGCCGTCCTGGAACATCAGGCCGAACAGCTTGCGGGTCTCGTAGATGTCCCGTTCCTTGCCGCCGACCATGTCGACGCCGTTCACCATCACCCGTCCCCGCTCCGGTTTGAGCAGGCCGATCACGGACTTCAGGAACACGGTCTTGCCGGTACCGGAGGGACCGAGCATCACGCTGACCTCGCCGGGCGGCAGAGTGAGCGTCACGTCTTCCCAGACGGTCTGTTTGCCAAAGGACTTCGTCAGACCCTCGACGATCACTTCGATTCCCATTGCACCTCCCGGGGGCGGTTGTGGTGGACGGACGGGTGGGGGGCGGTGGTGCGGTGGACGGAGGTACGTCCGGCGGCGGCGGTCACTTGGTGGACCCGGCGCGGACGGGGAGCTGGGGCAGGGGGATGTCGGGTTCGGTGCAGTTCTGCGGGGTGGTGCCGTCGTCCGGTGAACAGATCGGCGCCTGGACCATGTTGAGGGTGTTTCCCGATCCCGACAGCGACGCCGTGAACAGCGCGTCCAGGTTCTCGCCGTGAGTGCCGCAGCCGGTGAAGGGCGGGACGGTGAGGTTGTCGTCCACCAGCGGGCCGCCGTCCACGATGTCGTAGTTGGGCAGCCCACCAGTGCTGGTGTCCGTCGAGGGGCGCTTGCGTCCCTTGAGCACCACATCGACCGGAGTGGCGGTGTGGCAGTTGGGGCCGACGTCCAGCGTCACTCCGTTGATCTTCACGTCGTGGATACGGATGTCCTGGTAGCCGCCGATGGTGGTGAGGATCGGCTCGTTGTAGTAGTCGTCACCGGTCTGGACGACGGTCATCAGGCCCTTGGGGACGAAGTCCACCTCGGCGCTGGTGGGCACGAAGCCGTAGGTGAGGAAGGTCGCATGCGACGGCGGCGGGGCGAATGACAACAGCGAGTCGACCTCGACGTACTCGTTGGTGTAGTCGAGGACCTTGCGCCGGCCGGAGTTGACGTCAGCCAGGACGGGGTGGGCGTTCGGATCGTTGATGATCATCGCGCCGGTGAGCTTGTTGACGTTCGAGAAGCCCACGGCATAGGCGCACATGCGGGCGTCCGGGAAGGGCGGCATACTGGGCAGGGGTAGGACGATCGCCTGGGGACTGACCGGCGGCAGCCGTTTCGGGTCAAGTTCACCATGCGGCACCGCGTCGCAGGTGGTCCGGCCCGAGTGCGGCGGAGACGTGTCCAGCGGGACGATGGTGGTGCGCGTGTCTGTCGGCGAACCGCCCGCGGGCGTGGAGGACGTGGGGGAGCCGGACGGCGTACCGGGCTTCCCCGTGGCGCCGGTCGAGGTGCCGGAGGACGGCGTCGAAGAGGTGCCACCGGGCACCGTCACCGTCCCGAGGGTGATGTCCTGACCTGCCTTGGCCGCGCACAGCCCGGTGATGTCGGTGAGCGACCCTGCGGCGCTGCCACTGGCGACGGTGCCGGAACCGGCGGGAGCGTTGCCGGAGATGTCCGACGGGCTGACCGCTCCACTGTCGTCCGAACTGCTTCCGCCCGTACCGGAATCGGCGGGGGTCGACGGGTCCGCGGTGGGTGTGCCCGGGTCCGAGGGCGTACCGGCAGCGGACTGCGGATGCAGCGTCAGGTCCAGGTCGCCGGCAGCGAAGACCAGATCACCCCCGGCCGTCACCGAGACACCCGGCACCTTGCCGGTGAAGACCAGGTCGAGATCGCCGCTGCCGGCCACGGTGGTGGACTTCGCGGTCAGGTCCGGCCAGATCACCACGGTCCGCGAGGTGCCCTGGGTGATGTTCGTCTTCATGTCGGTGCTGCCGCTGAGGGTGTCGGCCTCGGCCGGGACCAGCGCGGTGACGGCGGCCCGCGGGATGCCGACGGTCAGCGTCAGGTCGCCCGGCTGGATCGGCTTGCCGACGGTCCCGTCCGCCGGGTACGCCTGCTTGATGCCGACGCTGATGTCCTGCGGGTCCTGGCCGGCACCGAACTGGCAGGTGTACGCCAGCGAGACCCCGTCGGGCTCGCCGCTCGCCGCCGAGTCCGTGCCCGGCAGCAGCCCCGCCAGGAGCGCGGCGGCCGCGACGCCCGCGAGCTGCACCACTCGACGCGGACGCGGTCGGCTCACTCGCACGGCACCCCTCATTTCCGAACTCCTCTTCCAGCCCTGGCGGCAGGACATTACGTGTGGGTAATAAGGGTGGACAAGTGATCGAACGGCCGAAGATCCGGCGAATTTCCGGAGCCGGGAATTCTTGTCATCGGGTGACAAACGGCAACCGGAATTTTGTCCTCCAGTGAGTCCTGGCGGGGCCCTGCGCCTCGCCCGGGCTCACCGCGGGGACCGTCACCCGGTCACGCCGTCCGGGCGGATGGTCCGGGCCGGGGTGACGGTGAGCGCGGAGGTGAAGTTCCAGGCGTCACCGTCGTCGATGAGCCCGAGGAAGGTGCCCGCGGAGTTGTACGTCCGCAGGTTGCCGCCGCTCAGGCTGAGTTGGTGGTCGCCGTTGTCGTACGCGACGTCCACCGACCCCGTACCCGAAGCCGCGCCGACGTGGACGTGGCCGAGAACGCACCCCCCGGCGCCGCCGACGCCGGAGCGCCCACCATGAGCGCGCCGCCTACAGCAGCCGCGCACAGCACGGCGCTCGCCCTGATCCCTCGCCGGGTGAATGTCATCCCGCCCTCCCCCTCGAAGCCGTTCTCATGACGCGAGTCCCCTCCCTGGCACAGGGACCCCGGCCTCAGACCGCGGGCCGGGGTCCCTGCTGGTGCGGTGGTGCGGTAGCGCGCTGGTGCAGCGAACCCGCCCGCTACGCGATCCGCCGGGTCACGGCGAGGTGATCGCCAGGGTGGACGGCGAGACGATGTAGTCACCGGTGTACGTGGTCGCGTCACCGGTGTTGATCAGGCCGAGGCAGGTGCCCGACACGTTGTAGGCGTGCAGGTTGCCGGTGCCCAGCACCTTCAGGTCGTGCGTGGAGTTGGTGTAGCTCACGTCCAGCGTGGCCGGCGTGGTGGCGCTCGCGCCCGCGAAGGTGGCGGTGCAGCCGAGGCCGCTGATGTGCGCCTCGACACCGGTCAGGGTGCCGGTGGTGACGCCGCCGCTGTAGCTGACGGCGTTCAGCGCCCACGGGGTGTTGTCGGCCGTGACGGTGAACGTGATGCCCAGCGGCCCGGAGCAGGTGGTCCAGGTCACGCCGGCGATCGACGCGATGCCGGTGCCGCTGGCACCGGTGGTGTTCGCCGCGGTGCCTGTCGCGGTCGACGACTTACACGACAGCGTGGTGCCGGTGGCGGTGTCCTTCAGCACGGTGTTGGTGGAGGTGGCGGTGAACGCACCGCCGCCGGTGACCGTCCACGTGCCGGCCGCGGAGGCCGGGCTGATGGCGAGGACGAGGGACGCGGCGAGCGCGGCGCCGGTGACGACGCCACCCTTGACGAGAGGGGAGACCTTACGCATGGGCTGTTCCTTCCTGGGAGTTGGCGTGCCTGATAAAACCGATGTCTGCGCTGCTCGGGCGCAATTCGGTTGCGACTCACTACCTGGAACGTTGGGTACCGATTCCAGTCGGTTGCCCTTGCGGGGGAGGACGTTACGCACGGGTAACCGGAGGGCGCAAGAATCCGGCCGAAGAATCTCCACCGGCCACTACCGACCGGTATTTTTCTGTCACCGGGGCAACATCGCCACCGGGCGGTTTGTAAAAGAGTGAGCACTTGCAGGTCCGCGGCCCACTTCGTGATCAGTGCGCCCCCGTGGCCCGCGGACACTGTGCTACGGCCGCCCGCCGCGGGCGAACACGGGCCCGCGCAACCAGGGATGACAACGTTTCCGTGTCCATGGGGCTGCGCTCCGTAGACGTTTGGTCTATGTTGCACCGAGGTCACCGAGGCGCGATGGGGCGCACGGGAGGGGGCGGACATGACCGTAATGCGGCAGACCCCGGAGCAAACGGAGGCACCGGGTCCGATTCCACGGGAGTTCGCCGCGATCATGCGCCCTGAACTGCCGAGTCTATTAAAAGAGATGGCGGCTGAAATCGTCGCCGCGATCCCCGAATACGGGCATCTCCTGGAGGGCCCCAACAGCCGGGTGATCAAAATCGGGATCGAGCAGAGCATCGCCACGTTCGTGGACCGGGTGGCCGCCCCCACCGCCACCACCTCGCTGCGTGACGACCTCTGCCGCCGGTTCGGCCGCTTCGAGGCGTACGAGGGCCGCAGCCTGGACAACCTCCAGGCCGCGTACCGGATCGGCTGCCAGGTGGCGCTGCGCCGGGTGCGTACGGTCGGGCGCCGCTACAACCTGTCCGCGTCCTTCATGCTGACCTTCGCCGACGCGCTCTTCGCCTACATGGGCGACCTGGCCGAGCTGTCCCGCGAGGGATACGTGCAGGCGCTCGCCGAGTTGGGCGAGGAGCCGGACAACCGGCGCCGCCGGCTGCTGCGCCGCATCCTCGGCGGCACCGCGGTGGCGCGCAGCGCGCTGGCCGAACTCGCCGAGCACGCCGCGTGGCCGCTGCCGGAGGAAGTCACGATGGTGGCGGTCGCCTTCGGCACCCGCCCGGCCCGCACCGCGCTCGACCGCGACGTCCTCCAGGACTTCGCCGATCCCGAGCCGCACCTGCTGATACCGGGGCCGTTCACCGAGGAGCGGCGCGCCTCGCTGACCGCGGCGCTCGGCGGCTGCCGGGCCGCGGTCGGGCTGACCACGGCGCTCGGCGAGGCGGCGGATTCGCTGCGCTGGGCGCGGCACACGCTGGCGCTGGCCAGTTCGGGGGTGGTCGGGGGTTCCGGGGCGGCCGGGCGCGCGGGGGTGAGCGGGAGCGCCGGTGCCGGGGCGATCGGCGGTTCCGGAGCGGTCGACGGTGCCTCCGACGACGACTCGCTCATCCTCAGCGAGGACCATCTGCTGCCGCTGTGGCTGCTGGGAGACCCGGCGCTCGCCGACCAGATGGCCCGGAAGTACCTCGGCCCGCTGGTCGGGTTGACGCCGGCGCAGCGCACCCGCCTGATCGACACCTTACGGATCTGGCTGACCACCCGCGGCACCGCGGGCCAGGTCGCCGACCAGTTGGGGGTCCACCCGCAGACGGTCCGCTACCGTATGCGCATCCTCGACCGCGCCTTCGGCGACCAACTGGCCCACCCGGACGACCGTTTCGCCACGGAGATCGCGCTGCGGGCCTTACACCTGCGCCAGTACGGGGAAGACGGCTCCCCCACCGCGTAATACGGCCCCTGCCACGGAACCGGCCACGGTCCCGGCCCCACCGCGACGCGCGCTCGCCCTGGGTTCCCGGCGCCCGCGTCGCCCCACCGCACGCCCGCCGAAACCCGTTTGCCGCCCGCACCGGCCCCTGCTACTTTTCCGGAAGCCGTGCGAGAGAACAAGGAGGTGGTACCCGTGAACACAGTATCTCCATGGGTGCTCCCCTCCAGGGTCACGGCCGGGCGATAGGTCGTCCGGGAGCGCCGATCACGCGCACTCCCGAAAGGCACGACCATGCAGTTCGTTTCCGAGCAACGCCTCGATGACGGCGTCCTCGCCCGCGAGTTCACCCTCGGCGACATCCCCGGCACCCTGTGGACGCCGGAATCCGCCGTACCGACCCCGCTGATCCTGATGGCCCACAACAACGGCCTGCCCAGGACGGAAGCCCGACTGGTGGCCCGGGCCCGGCACCACGCGGCGGCCGGCTACGCGGTCGCCTCCATCGACGCCCCCGGAAGCGGTGACCGGCCCCGTTCGGCCACCGACGACCAGGCCCGCGGCGAGCTCCGCCGGGCGATGCAGGCCGGCGAACCGGTCGACGAGATCTTCGAGTCCTTCGTCGGCCCGCTGGTCGAGAAGGCGGTCCCGGAATGGCGGACCACCCTGGACGCCCTCCTCACGCTGCCCGAGATCCACGGCGGCCCGGTCGGGTACTCGGGGTGGACCGCCGTCGGGATCGGGCTGGCGGTGGCCGAGCCGCGCATCAAAGCCGCCGGTCTCTTCGCCGGCGGTTACGTGCCCCGCGCCCAGCGCGAGGAGGCCCGCCAGGTCACCGTTCCGCTGCTGTTCCTGCTCCAGTGGGACGACAGGGGCAACCCCCGGCAGCGGGCCCTGGACCTCTTCGACGCCTTCGGCACCCAGGAGAAGACGCTGCACGCCAACCTCGGCGGGCACACCGGCACCCCCGCGTTCGAGCTGGTGGACGGGACCCGGTTCTTCGATCGCCACCTGAAGTAAGACCGAGCCGCCAGGCCGGAAGCAAGACCGATCCGCCAGGCCGGCCCCGGACGGTAGGGGTGGGCCGTGGGCGGTGCGGCTCAGGCCGCCGCGCATCGAGGACCGGCCCTGCCCCTCCTCGATGCGCGGCGAACCTCGGCGTTCTCCACGGCCGGCCGCACGCCGAGGACGCCCTCGGCACCGAGGGCAGATGGGGGCGCCCGACGTTCGGCTGCCACAATGGCCCCCATGGACGCAGCAGAAACGAGGAGCAACCTCGGACCAGCCCGCCGTTCCCACGACGCTTCGGCGCGTCCGCCCCTGCCGCTCTGGGTGCCGCCGGTGTGCGCCGTCATGTTCGGCGCCGCGGTGGCCCTCCAGACTCCCCGCGATGGCATGCCGGGTCTGACGGCTCCCCTCGTCGGCCTCGTCCTCGCCCTCGGCGCCTACGCGCTGGTCACGGGCGTCCGCGCCCGCCAGGGCACGCCGAAGCGGCGCGTTTCCCCGGCGGCCCTGGCCGCGACCGCGACCGGCGTCACCGCCTTCTCGACGTCCTCCCTCAACAGCACCAGCACGTCCGACCTGCGCTGGCTCTATCTCGCCGCGGGTGTCGTCGTCGCCGGGATCGTCTGGTACCGCCTTCAGAGGAACGCGCCTGGCAGCGCCCGTAGTTGACGGTGCCCCCGCGCGGGGAACCCGTCGGCTCGAAACGAGTGGTCAGAGCGGTCCTGGGAGGGCGCGGGAGCCCGTCACCGATCCGTGAGGAGCCCGGGCAGCTTGCGCATGTCGTCGAAGACGACGGTGCCGGGGCCTTCGAGCCGGTGCGCGGGAATCATTCCCCCCGCGTAGGCGAACGCGCGCATGCCCGCGGCTCGGGCCGCCTGAAGTCCGTACGGGCTGTCCTCGACGACGGCGCACGCCTGCGGTGAGACGCCCATCCGCTGCGCGGCGTGGAGGAACAGATCGGGCGCCGGTTTGCCGTGCTCGACCTCGTCGGCACTGAAGATGCGGCCCTCGAAACGTTGACGGAGACCGGTCAGTCCCAGGGTGAAGCGCATCTTGTCGTGGCTTCCGCTGGACGCGATGCAGGTGGAGAGATCGGCAATCGCGTCAAGGGCATCAAGGGCATCGACGACTCCGGGGACGGGGACGAGGTCGGCGGCCAGCGCCTCGCGGTAGAGCGGCTCGATCTCGTCCTGCCAGCCGGCCGGCAGGCTCTCCCCGAGGTGGGCCTCCACCTCCCTCGCCATGGACTGGTTCGAGCGGCCCATGAACCGCTCGACGATCTCGGCCTCGGTGAGGTGCCACCCCCACTTCGCCAGGACGAGGGCATCCACGCGCACGGCGATGCGCTCGCTGTCGACCAGTACCCCGTCGCAGTCGAATATGACGAGTTCCATCGCATGGCTCATAACTGCAGGGTAGACGGGTCTTCTGGACCGGGGCACGCGACGACGAACCCGTGCTCTGCCACCGGGCAGGACGCCCCGACGCCCCGGCACGCGAGCCTTGGCCCGGACCGCAGATCCGGCAGGCACCCAACGGCCCTGCGCTCCGGACC